>NZ_JBHSUM010000345.1:0-500 GCF_042660605.1 Nitratireductor sp. GCM10026969 | reverse complement strand
ATGGCCGGGCTCGCCCGCCATGCCGCAGCGGCACGGGTTCATGGCCGCCACAAGCTGGATCTGCGCGGGGTAGCTCACCCGGTGATTGGCCCGGGCGATCACGCAGGCACCGCTCTCCAGTGGTTGACGCAGCGAATCCAGCACTTGCGGCGTGAACTCGGGGAACTCGTCGAGGAAGAGCACGCCGTGATGGGCGAGCGACACCTCACCCGGCCGGGCGCGCAAGCCGCCCCCCACCATGGCGGCCATGGAGGCTGAATGGTGCGGCGCGCGGAAGGGACGGCGGTCGGAAAGCCGCCCGTTGGCCAGTTCACCGGCAACCGAGGCGATCATGGAGACTTCCAGAAGCTCCTTGGGCGACAGCGGTGGCAGGATCGAGGGCAGCCTCTGCGCCAGCATGGACTTGCCGGCGCCGGGCGGGCCGACCATCAGGAGATTGTGCCCGCCGGCCGCCGCCACCTCCAGCGCCCGCTTGGCGCTTTCCTGGCCCTTGATGTCCG
>NZ_JBHSUM010000344.1:0-501 GCF_042660605.1 Nitratireductor sp. GCM10026969 | reverse complement strand
CCGTCGCCCGCGCATCCGTCGAGGCGCTTGAGGCGCTGGCCCGCGATGCCGAGGGCGCGCTGACGCTGCTCTACGATGGCGAAAGCGGCGAGGCGCTCGCCCGCTTTCTGCGCGAGCTGGTCGAAACACGGACGGATCTTGAAATCGATCTCGTGGAATGGCCGGACGTCTTCGACGCACTCATTGCCGGGCAGGTGGTCAAGCCGGCCCCCGGCGCGGACCATCGCGTGGCGATCTGGGGCACGCTTGAAGCACGGCTGCAGAACGTGGACACGCTGGTTCTCGGCGGGCTCAACGAGGGCACCTGGCCGCAGGTGCCGCCGTCCGACCGCTTCATGTCACGCCTGATGAAGGCCGAGCTCGCGCTGGAGCCGCCGGAACGGCGCATCGGGCTTGCCGCCCATGACTTCATGATGGCCATGGGCGCGCCGGAAATCGTGCTCTCCCGCTCCGCCCGCACCGGGGATGCGCCCGCCGTCGCCTCGCGCTGGCTGCAGAGGC
>NZ_JBHSUM010000343.1:0-508 GCF_042660605.1 Nitratireductor sp. GCM10026969 | reverse complement strand
GGCCGGTCGCCGGCGGATCGACGGCCACGACGATGCGCCGCAGCGCACCGCCCGTGAGACGGCTTGTCGCCGCCTCGATCCCGGCCCGTGTCCACAGCGCATCCTCGCGGTCCTCGATCAGTTCGCCCTCGAGCTCCTGCCGGCCCAGCCGCGTACCCGCATAATTCCGTTCCACGGCCTTGATGAAGCGCGCCGAAAGATTGGCGGCGTTGTCGGCCGTGCGCATCCGCGTCAGGGTCACCTCGCCGCTTCCCACGAGCCGGCGGATCAACGGCACCGGCTTCGGCGTCGTGGTCAGGAGCTGCATCGGCCGCGGCCCCAGCCGCAGGCCGAACTGCAGCATGTCGAAACAGGCTTCCGCATGCTTCCATTTCGCAACCTCGTCGCACCAGGCGGCCTCGAATTGCGGCCCGCGCAAACTGTCCGGGTCCTCCGACGAAAACACCTGCGCCACCGCGCCGTCGTCCCACACGAGCCGCCGCCGGCTCGGCTCGTAGCGCGGCCGGTC
>NZ_JBHSUM010000342.1:0-510 GCF_042660605.1 Nitratireductor sp. GCM10026969 | reverse complement strand
GGTGACGCCGGACCGGCTGGAGTTCTGGCAGGGCCGCCCCAGCCGGCTGCATGACCGGGTGCAGTATTCCCTGCTGGAAGACGGCGGCTGGAAGATCGCTCGGCTGGCGCCCTGAGCCCGCCCGGGTGAGAACAACTCATTGATATCATGCGCTTTACGCATATTCAAAAAACCGCAACCATCTCAAATTAGACAGTTTGTCCGCTTTTATAGCGATTTGGATGTTGCCGCATCACAACAAGCCGCATCGGGATGGTGCGGCTTTTCATTTTCTTGATGTTTCCCTCTCTTCTCCTTGTCTACCAAGGATTCGACGCCCCGCTTTGATTTTGGTCATGCCCGTCGCCGGCAATCGCCAGGCAACTGGCACTTAGAACAGATGCATATCAAGGCGGAAAAACCAATACATAATTTATGCATTTGGCAAGTGGTCGTCAGAACAAACCAAGCCAACGTCCTCTGATTTCAGCAATTCCTTTCCCATGCTCAGAGCGACGTCCCATGTCGGGA
>NZ_JBHSUM010000341.1:0-517 GCF_042660605.1 Nitratireductor sp. GCM10026969 | reverse complement strand
GGTCACGGCCCGCGCGGGCGCGCTCCACATGCTCGGCGATGAAGGCGTCGCCTTCCTCGAGCGCGGCGACGGCGCCGCGCTGCATGAACTCGGCCACGCCCGAGGTGGAATATTGCACGAGGTTCTCGAAGACGGTCTTGAGCGCCGGATGGGCGCGGATCCAGCCGATGCGCCAACCCGTCATCGCCCAGTTCTTGGAGAAGGAATTGACGTAGAGGATGCGGTCCTCGTCGGTGGCGATGTCGAAGAAGGAGGGGGCGCGCCGGCCGGCATAGAAGAACTTGGTGTAGATCTCGTCGGCGATGATCCAGAGGCCATGGCGGCGGGCGATGTCGAGCAGCGCTTGAAGCGTGGCGCGGTCGGCGGCCCAGCCGGTGGGGTTCGACGGCGTGTTGACGAAGAGGGCGCGGGTGTTCGGGGTGATGGCGGCCTCGACGCGGGCGGGGTCGAGGCTCCAGCCGTTTTCGGAAAAGTCGAGCGGCACGGGCACGGGCTTGCCGCCGGCAATGCCGAGGGC
>NZ_JBHSUM010000340.1:0-519 GCF_042660605.1 Nitratireductor sp. GCM10026969 | reverse complement strand
ATCAGGCCTTCGCCGCGTTTCTCGCCCTGGTTCAGCCGGCCATCGACCGGCTCGCCGGCCGGCCGGCGCGTCGCGGGATGGTCCTGCCGCTGGCGCGCAAGGTTTCATCGGGTGTGGGCATGGCCGAACTGGTGCTGGTAAAACGCGAAGAGGCGGCCTGGATGCCGCTTGCCGCCGGCGACCTTTCGCTGGATCAGATGCGCATGGCCGACGGGTGGTTTATCGTACCCGGCGAGAGCGAAGGACACGCCGCGGGAACCCCCCTTGAGGCGCTCCCGCTTCGGGATTTCACATGAGCCTGCCGCGATGACTGACACGCCAAACTCTTCCGATTTCTCAGACCGCCAGGGGATCGGCCAGGACCAGTTCCTCACGATCCTGTCGCGGGAGGAGGCGCTGGCCCGCTTCGAAGCGGCGTTGTTTCCGCGCGCCGTGGCGGCGGAGGCGCGGCCCTTGGCCGACGCGCTGGGGCTGGCGCTTGCGGAAAACGTCGTCGCGCCGATGGACGTGCCGCCCTTC
>NZ_JBHSUM010000339.1:0-520 GCF_042660605.1 Nitratireductor sp. GCM10026969 | reverse complement strand
ATCCTCGAGCGCCGCGGCGTTGGCGGCCTGGTCATGATCGAGCGCGTGCGGATAGGGAACCAGCAGCGCCGGCCTGCCGATGACGGCGATCTCCGAGACCGTCGACGCGCCCGAGCGCGACATGACGAGATGGGCCGCGGCGATGCGTTCGGCCATATCGGCGAAGAAGGGCGAGACTTCCGCCTCCACGCCGAGCTCGGCGAAGGCCCCGCGCACCGCCGCCTCGTCCTCGGCCCGCGCCTGCTGGGTCACATGTAAACGTTCGCGCGCCGCCTCAGGCAGAAGCCTGAGGGCTTCCGGCACAACTTGAGAGAAATATTGCGCGCCCTGGCTGCCGCCGAAGACCAGCAGCCGGAACGTCTCTCCCTCGCCCGGCGGTGCATAGGGCGTTTTCGCCGCTTCGAGGATGGAGGGGCGCACGGGGTTGCCGGTGATCACGGTCTTGTCGGCGAAACGCCCCTCGTCCGCGCGCAGGAACCCGCCGGCGATGCCGGTGACGCGCGCCGCCAGCGCCCGGTTC
>NZ_JBHSUM010000338.1:0-541 GCF_042660605.1 Nitratireductor sp. GCM10026969 | reverse complement strand
AGGAGGCGACCGCCGAGGGCGCCACCAGCGCGATCACCGTTCCCGGCTTCTCGGTGACGAAGGTCGCGCAGCTGACCGAAGTGCGGCGTGGTGGCCGGGTGCCGTACGTGATCGCGGTGACGCCGCACAACCTGTCGGCCGCCAAGACGGTGACGGTGGTCGACGTGATGCCGGCCGGCTTCAGCTATCTGGAAGGCACCGCCTCGGTGGACGGGACGCCGGCCGAGCCGGAGGTGGAGGGCCGCACCCTCGTCTTCGAGGGCGTCACCCTGCCGCCGGATGCGGAGATGGAGGTCCGCCTGTCGCTCGGCGTCTCGGCCGCCGCCAAACCGGGCAAATATGTCAACCGGGCACGCGTGCTGCGCGCCGACGGCACGGTGATGACGCGCGACGCCACGGCCGAGGTCGAGGTCGTGACGGAGCCGGTGTTCGACTGCGGCGACCTCATCGGCAAGGTGTTCGATGATCTGAACCGCAACGGCTACCAGGACGCCGGCGAGCCGGGCCTGCCGGGCGTCAGGGTGACGACGGTCAAGGGCCT
>NZ_JBHSUM010000337.1:0-551 GCF_042660605.1 Nitratireductor sp. GCM10026969 | reverse complement strand
CGTCGCTCGTCAGGTCGCCGGCCTGGCCGAGGTCCTCGGCGAGTGCGGCGCGGACCAGCGGTTCCGTCATGACGGTGGGAAGGGGCGGCACGGGTCTCATGTCAGGCGCTCCGGGCGAAGGACGGGGCAGGCGCGCATGCGGCTTCGCGTGCCGTCGCGAGCGCCTCGGCGAATGTCAGGCGCGAGGACTGCGCCTTTTCGGCCTTGTGCGGAAAATCGATCCGGAAGTGCGCGCCGCGGCTCTCCCGGCGTTGAAGAGCCGCCACGGCGAGCATGAGGGCGACGATGGCGGGATCGGCTTCAGGGCTTTCGCTTGTGGCGCGCGGAAGGAGCTCGGCAATCGCCTGCCGCAAATCGTCTTCGGTGCGCACGAGGCCCAGCGCCCGCGAAACGATCGGACGCAAGGGGGTGGGGTCCGGCCGCGTGGTTTCAACGCGATGCTGTCGGGAGCCGTGGGCTGCCGGCGCTCCGGCGACGCTTTCGGCCACAGAGCGGGCGTAGACCGCCGCCTCCAGCAGCGAATTGCTGGCGAGCCGGTTGGCACCGTGCAG
>NZ_JBHSUM010000336.1:0-563 GCF_042660605.1 Nitratireductor sp. GCM10026969 | reverse complement strand
GGATCGCGCAGCGTGCAGACCACGTCGTTTCCGGCCGGCAGCCGCGCGCGCGTGATGCCGTGCGCCACCATCTCCGCATCGCAGAAGATCGGCGCGCCCTTTGCGAGGGCCGCCCGCGCGGCCTCCACGAAGCCGGCCGAGAAGACGAAATCCCGCGCCGCCTCCACCATGCCGCAGGCATGGATCATCCGCACCGCCACATCGGCTTCGGCCTCACCGAAGCGCGACAGGTCCGCCTCCGCCCGGATGATGGCGAATGATTTCTCGTAGATGGCGGTGCCGTCGCGGATATAGTCGGAATGGATGCTCATGAATTTTGCCCTTGCGTGGAGGCGCGATCGTCTTCGGCCAGTTCTTCGAGCAGCGCTTCGAGGTCCGGCGCGCGGTCTGCGCCGTCGTGCATTATCTGGTGGCCGTCTTCGGCGCCCAGCAGCGTCACAGCGGGACCGGACGGCCGGGCGCACTGTTTCGCGCAGCCGGAGATGTGGACCGGGTTTTGCCGCGGCAGATCCGGCCGCCGCGCCACCAGCCGATCGGCCAGGCGCTTCGTGGCGAGATGGGCC
>NZ_JBHSUM010000335.1:0-572 GCF_042660605.1 Nitratireductor sp. GCM10026969 | reverse complement strand
CAACGGGCCGAAGCGCTCGGCATGGCCGTGATCGCCTGCGATCCCTTCCTGCCGGCCGATCATCCCGCCTGGAAGGGTGCGCGCGACGTCACGCTCGACCGGCTCCTGGCCGAAGCGGACGTCGTCAGCCTGCACACGCCGCTGACGCCGGACACGCGCCACATGATCGATGCCGCCGCCCTCGGCCGCATGAAGAAGGACGCCGTGCTCGTCAATGCGGCGCGCGGCGGCATTGTCGATGAGGAGGCCCTCTGCGCGGCGCTGCGCGAGGAGCGGATCGCCGGCGCCGCGCTCGACGTCTTCGAGGAAGAGCCGCTCGGCGCCGAGACGGGCGCCCGGTTCCAGGGGCTCAAGAACCTCGTGCTGACGCCCCACATCGCCGGCGTGACCCGTGAATCCAACGTGCGCGTCAGCCACAAGACGGCGCAGACCGTTCTGGAGCATCTGAGAGCCAAGGCATGAGCGACACCCGACTGTCGATCGAAGAGGCGACCGCCCTTGTCGTCGAAACCCTCCTGCGCTGCAAGACGTCGCGGCCCAACGCCGAGGCCGTGGCCCGCGCGCTCGTCGGC
>NZ_JBHSUM010000334.1:0-572 GCF_042660605.1 Nitratireductor sp. GCM10026969 | reverse complement strand
CGGCCCGCTTCGGCAACGGCATTGTCGAGATCACCGCACGCGGCAGCCTGCAGGTGAGGGGGCTGACGTCGGAAAGCACCGGCGGGCTGGCCGCGCAGGTGGATGCGCTGGGGATCGCCGTGCGTTCAGGGCTGCCAGTGGAGACAAGCCCGCTTGCAGGGCTCGACAGGGACGAGGCGGCCGACCCGCGGAAACTGGCGCGCGAGATCCGCGAGCGCGCCGAAGCACTCGGGCTCACGTCACGGCTGGGGCCGAAGGTCTCCGTGACGGTGGATGGCAGCGGCGTGCTTGGCCTTGGCGGAATGATCGCTGATGTAAAGTTGGAGGCGGTGGCAGGAGAAGAGTTGGTTGAAAGGGCGGAGGGGCGCGGCATCTGCGAAGAAAGCGCCATCACCTGGCTCCTCCGTGTCGGCGGCTCATCGTCCACCGCCCGCGTGCTCGGCCGCTTTTCGCAAAGCGAGGCGGCGGAGATCACGTTGCGTGTTCTTGCCGCTATCGCCGAGCACGGCCCGGCCGCCCGTGCACGCGATCTTGGCGATGCCGAACTGGCCGCGATCACCGGCCGCGAGCCC
>NZ_JBHSUM010000333.1:0-584 GCF_042660605.1 Nitratireductor sp. GCM10026969 | reverse complement strand
CGGCCAGCTCCTCGGCGGTCTGCGGCAGGGCGGGGTGATCGGCCCTGGTTCGCCGCCCGCCATTGGGCGCGACCGCGAGGGCGACCGCCTGCATCTGCCGCTCCGGATCCTTGGCCATCGCTATATCCTCCATATGTTGCACGGCATGCAACATATGTTGCATGCCTCGGCGACCGCGTCTAGGATACACCCATGGACCGCGCAGCTCTGACCGACCGCATCACCCGTTCCGTGGAAACGCTTCCCGGGCAGATGGGTGCGGCCGCGCGTTACGTGCTTGAGAACCCGGGCGACGTGGCGCTTCTTTCCATGCGCGAACAGGCCCGCCGCGCCGGCGTGCAACCCTGGACGATGACCCGGTTCGCCAAGCGGCTGGGACTGGAAGGCTACGAGGAGGTGCGCCAGCTTCACGGCGAGGCGCTGAAGGAGCAGGCGCTGGGCTTTTCCGGCAAGGCCGGCCTCCAGGTGGAGCGGCAGCGGCAGACGGGCGGTCGTGTCCTGGCAGGCGAGATCGCCGCCGCCACCGGCGCACATGTTTCCGGCTTCGCGGATGCAGGCACGCTCGACGCGCTGGCCGACGCCGC
>NZ_JBHSUM010000332.1:324-597 GCF_042660605.1 Nitratireductor sp. GCM10026969 | reverse complement strand
CTCATTATTTATAAAGGGTGTCACAACGTTCCAGAACGTATAATTGAAATCAACAACCATAACCCCATTATTCCAGCTCCTAAGAAAATGATGATTGCCAGAATAGATACACTTGTCCCCTCCGCAACAGCTAAGATGACAGCTGAAGCCAAAATAAGCGCAGCTATAATCACGGCAAAAACGATCCGATTAACCATTTTATTTAATCCGGTCCATTTTTTATCTCCATCCACTAAATCCAAATGTACTTTTAATCTACCATTGTTAATGGTA
>NZ_JBHSUM010000332.1:0-269 GCF_042660605.1 Nitratireductor sp. GCM10026969 | reverse complement strand
GAAACGTCATCGTTTGTTTTAATATAAGTAGAAGCAATTTTTAAAACGTTAATATCTGGATGAAGTTCTGTTATAACGCCTTCAAGAATCGTCATTGACTTTGCTAATAATAGAAAATCATTTGGCATAATCATTTTGTATTTATTTGTAATATATAGTACATCAGAAAAGAATGCACTCAAATTTATATTTTTAAAACTTCTCGAAGCATACATGTGATAAAAATCTGCAAGATCTTCACTTAACGCAAAGCGATTAACCTTTGTTTT
>NZ_JBHSUM010000331.1:0-599 GCF_042660605.1 Nitratireductor sp. GCM10026969 | reverse complement strand
GCCGCGATCGCCTGTCCGGCCTTGGCTGCGCGCGGGCGCGGCTGGCCTCCAAGGCCGAGGGCCGCAATGCCGGCCCGGACCTTCTCGAGACCACGGGCGAGGATTGGCTCGCCAACCCCGACATGCACAACGAGGTGTTCGGGCCGCTGGGCATTTTCGTGCGTGCAAAGGACGAGGAGCAGATGCGTGCGATCGCGCGCGGGATCGAAGGGCAGCTCACCTGCACGCTGCACATGGAAGACGCCGACACGGCGCTGGCCGCTTCGCTGATGCCCATTCTGCAGCGCAAGGCCGGCCGGCTCCTCGCCAACGGTTTCCCGACCGGCGTCGAGGTGAGCGACGCGATGATGCATGGCGGACCGTATCCGGCCAGCACCAACGCCTCCACCACCTCTGTCGGCACCCTGGCGATCCGCCGCTTCCTGCGTCCGGTTGCCTTCCAGAACCTGCCGGAGGCGCTGCTGCCGGCGGATCTGGCCCAGTCCTGAGGCGCGCCATGGCCGGGCCCGGACCCGCCTTCTGTGCCGCCATCGATTGGGGCACGACGAACCTGCGGCTGTGGCTTATGGACGAGGCGGGCCGGGTGCTCGGCGAGCGGG
>NZ_JBHSUM010000330.1:0-605 GCF_042660605.1 Nitratireductor sp. GCM10026969 | reverse complement strand
TTGGGAGGAGAATATGCCCCGGACCTTTCAAGGCGGCTGTTCCTGCGGAGCGGTGCGCTACCGGCTGAATTCCGAACCGATGTTCGTGCATTGCTGCCATTGCCGCGACTGTCAACGCCAGACCGGCAGTGCCTTCGTCATCAACGCGCTGATCGAGACCGACCGGATCACGCTCTCGTCGGGCGTGCCGGAACCGGTGGCAATGGGGACCGACAGCGGCCGCCCACACGACATTTATCGCTGCCCGTCCTGCAGGGTTGCGCTATGGAGCGATTACGGCCGCCGTGCGATGCGTTTTGTGCGGGTCGGCACACTCGACGACCCCACAGGGATTGAGCCAGACGTTCATATCTTCACCCGCTCGAAACTTCCTTGGATTCGGCTGCCGGATAGCGCTCGCGCTTTCGAGATCTATTACGACACGAAGAAAGAGTGGCCAGCCGAAAGCCTTGAACGTCGCCGCGCAATCCTGGGATGAGGAAATGTCGATTCGTTAGCGGCCATGGCGGAGCTTGCCCGACCGGAGGTCAATTTCCGGCTAATTCCTGTCGAATATTCTGAACGGGGGATTGCTGGCATGCTCCCCGGAACATGGTGAACTTATC
>NZ_JBHSUM010000329.1:0-617 GCF_042660605.1 Nitratireductor sp. GCM10026969 | reverse complement strand
CGGTGAACGCCGAGCAGGTGCGGCTGACGCCGCTCGGCCGGCTCGGCGATCCCGACGAGGTGGCCGATGCCGCGCTGTGGCTGACATCGCCGGAATCGAGCTTCGTGACCGGCCAGACCGTCGACGTCGCCGGCGGGCTCTACATGACTTGAGCGCGTCCCCGCCCGAGACCGGAGCATAACCGAGTGCAGGAAGACATGAGCCCGACCGAAATCACCGGCCGCACGCGCATTTACGGCATTCTCGCCGATCCGATCCATCACGTGAAAACACCGCAGGTCATGAACGCGCTCCTGCGCCGCCACGGCGTGGACGGTGTGCTCGTGCCCTTTCATGTCGCGCCCGGCGGGCTTCAGGATCTGCTTCACGGCTTGCGCCGCACCGGAAATTTCGGCGGCTTCATCGCCACGGTGCCGCACAAGACCGCGATGCTGAGACTGTGCGACCGTGTTTCCTCGGCGGCCGAGATGATCGGCGCAGTGAACTGTGTTCGGCGGGAGGCGGACGGTAGCCTTTCCGGGACAATGCTCGACGGCATCGGCTTCATCGAGGGCCTGCGGGCCGCCGGCGTGGAGCCGCGCGGGCTTTCCGCCTATCTTGCCGGGGCCGGCGGCGCG
>NZ_JBHSUM010000328.1:0-626 GCF_042660605.1 Nitratireductor sp. GCM10026969 | reverse complement strand
GCATCGACCTCGGGCGCCCTCGGTACCGGCACGTCGTAGCGCGGCTGGCGCATCAGGACATCCGCGTCGGCACCCCGGCCTTGTGAGGGGACGAAGACGGCGAAAAGCCCGCCCGCCAGGCCGCCCGCCCTGGCGCGCGGCAGATCGATGTGCCCTTCCCCGCCCCCATCGAAAAAGGCGGCCTCGGGATCAGGGCCGCCTTTCAGATAGAGCCTGAGAAGCGTGTCGTTGTGTCCGTCGAATATCGCGATCTTATCGGCCATGGCATCATTCCGTGCTGGCGGGCGCCGCCCGCGTGAAACCTTCCGTCGCCTTCATCAGCGCGCGCGTATAGGCGGTCTCGGCCTTGCCGGCACGCAAGTGCTCCGTATCGGTCTCTTCGACCGTTTCGCCGTTGCGCATGACGAGCAGGCGATCGCAAAGATGCGTCACCACCGCCAGATCGTGGCTCACCAGAATGTATGTGAGACGGCGTTCGGCACGCAGCCGTTCCAGGAGGTTGAGGATTTCGGCCTGCACCGAGGCGTCGAGCGCGGAGGTCGGCTCGTCGAGCAGGATCACGCGCGGGTCGAGGATCAGCGCCCGCGCGATGGCGACGCGCTGGCGCTGCCCGCCCGAGAGCGCGT
>NZ_JBHSUM010000327.1:0-633 GCF_042660605.1 Nitratireductor sp. GCM10026969 | reverse complement strand
GGCACCGGGACACCCGCCCATAGACCGGCGAGCAGCACCAGGCCGGAGACCAGCCCCACCACCACGCCGGCGACGGGGGCCGCCCATTGCGCCGCGGCGAAGGAGGCTACCTCCGCCGAAATCGGCAGACGCGTGTAGAAGCCGATGCATGCCTTCGCCTCGGCGACCAGGTCTCGACGGTCGGGCATCTCGCGCTCCATGGTTCAGCCCCGCGCGATGGCGTGGAAATAGGTGCCGGTGATCAGGCCACGCCGGCCGCCGGAGGGCCCGAGCGCATTGCCCAAGGCATCGGCGAGCGCAGCGAGCGGTTCGTCCGTGCCGCGCTCGGTCAGCCGAGAATAGTGGAACTCGTGGCCGCGCACCGTCTCGCCGGCCCGGCCGATGGGGCAGTCGGAAAGAAGCCGTGCCGCGCGGTAGCCGAGATTGATCTTGCGCCGGGCGAAGCTCGTCACATGGCCGAGCAGGCCCGTCATGGCGTGGGTGACGCCGTCGGCATCCTCCAGCGCGGCCCCCAGAACCATGTAGCCGCCGCACTCGCCGTGCACCGGCTTCGTCTCGGCAAAACGGGCGAGCCCTGCCTTGAAACCGGCGGCGGCGGCGAGCTTCCCCGCGTGAAGCTCCGGGTAGCCGCCC
>NZ_JBHSUM010000326.1:0-659 GCF_042660605.1 Nitratireductor sp. GCM10026969 | reverse complement strand
CATACTCGGCCCTGGCCGCGAGTTTTTCGATCAGCGCGCAAAAATCGCCGGAGTCCAGCGTTTCGCCCGTCGGGGTGCGGTAGGGAAAGGCTTGCGTGTCGATCACGTTGCGGCGGCGCAACTCCAACGGATCGAGCGCCAGTTCGCGGGCCGCCGCCTCGACGAGGCGCTCCATCAGCATCGCCGCTTCCGGCCGGCCGGCACCGCGGTAGATCCCCACGGCCGGCCCGTTCGTCATCCGCCCCCGCGCCGAGACATCGACCGCGCCGACCCGGTAGGGTCCCGGCAGGATGCGCGCTGCATTGCGCATCGGCACGACCGCGCTGTAGGGCATCCAGTGCCCATGCGGGAACTCCATTCTTGCCCGTAAGGCAAGCATCCGTCCGTCGGACGACAGGGCAAGTTCGCCGTAGGTGCGCGCGCCGCGCCCCTGCGTTGCCGAAAGCAGATCGTCGCCCCGCGTCGAACACCATTTGACGGGCCCGGCGAGTGCGCGTGCCGCCCAGGCCACCACCACGTCCTCGGGATAGATGGACGCCTTGCCGCCGAACGCGCCGCCCACATCGGGCGCGACCACCCGCACCTGCGCCATCGAAAGCCCGAGGATGCGCGCCAGATCCTCGCGCGCTCGATAAGGCGTCTGCGTGGAAAGCCATGCC
>NZ_JBHSUM010000325.1:297-676 GCF_042660605.1 Nitratireductor sp. GCM10026969 | reverse complement strand
GTGCAATCAATTTTCGGTTCATCCCAATACTCCTTTTAACTAATAAATATCAGTTAGTCTGATATTAAATAAATTTGATATGTGATAAAATAATCGAAGATATCTATTTAAGTATAACAAACTGAAAATAAAAAGTATATGTAGTAGGAGTGTGCGTATGTTTCAGATCATTCAAAAAACAATCAACGAAATACCGATACTTGAGGTAGTGAGAGAAGACCTCATAAATGAAGAAATTCCGACGGTTATTTTTTATCATGGATGGACGAGTCACAAAGAATCTGTTCTTGTGCAGGGGTATGAGTTAGCTAAAAGAGGGATTAGAGCAATTTTACCTGAAGCTTATATGCATGGAGAAAGAGTACGGGCTACGGATAAC
>NZ_JBHSUM010000325.1:0-287 GCF_042660605.1 Nitratireductor sp. GCM10026969 | reverse complement strand
GAAGTTTCAGATATACGAAACGACTATCTCTCAAAAGGCTTATCTGATCCAGAAAAATTTGGTATCAGTGGATTGTCAATGGGTGGGATTACCACCAGTGCCATGATAACGCAATTTGACTGGATCCACTCAGCGGCCATTTTAATGGGGACTCCTTCACCAGTTGAATTTTCAAAATGGTTATTGACGTCAAAATGGTATGATGGTTATGAAAGTGTCGACGGACTCATCAACGGTGAGATGAAAAGGGAACTGGATAAGATCTCGCTGAAAGAACAGCCCAAAAA
>NZ_JBHSUM010000324.1:0-688 GCF_042660605.1 Nitratireductor sp. GCM10026969 | reverse complement strand
CGAAGACGTTCGGACAGCCGCCTTACAAGTTCCTCACCAACATGCGGCTCGATTTTGCCGAGCGTCTGCTTGTCGAAACGGATTACACCTTCAGCGAGGTGGCCTTTCTCAGCGGCTTTTCGAGCCAGAGTCACCTGACGAGCACGTTGAGCAGGTTGAGGGGCATGACTCCAGCGAAGGTTCGCAAGAGCAAGTAACCCCTATATCCTCTCAATTTTTATTCCACTTCAGGTAGCATTTACGTAGTGGCGGTTCTGCAACAGTTACGTCGCTATTTTTGTGCAGTTCGTAGGACTGTGAAATCTCTGTGTAGATCTGAAATACAACCGTGAACTGTTATGCACAATGCACCCGTCGGTGATCTCCGATGTTGGGCGCACCCTGCCGAGGCGTTGATGCGGCATACGGAATCCGAGGGGGATTCCAATGCGATGCCGAGGCGGGCGACGAGTGTCAGCGCAAGGCCGCCCACCAGCGGATGATCCACATGCGAGGGGTCACTCATGCGCTATTTTCCTTTGCTTTCAGCAGCAGTGCGCCGCGCTGGTGCAAGCCTTGGCCGTATCGGCGCACGGTTCACATGCGTCGCGGCGGGGCTCGGCGCCCTTGCCCTTCTGACGGTATCGGCCACGGACGCGCAAGCGCAGGCGCAGACCCCGTTCGCCGCCTGTACGTCGACCATGTATCT
>NZ_JBHSUM010000323.1:0-698 GCF_042660605.1 Nitratireductor sp. GCM10026969 | reverse complement strand
GTCAGCGTGTTTTGCCGGTCGGCGGCGGCACGCGCGGCGACCTCGTCGCCCGCCGGCAGGTTGCGGCAGGCGGCGCGGATGGCGTCGATGGAGGAAAGCTCGGACATGGAATCTCCGTCAGGCAAGCATTGCGGAAGCTGTGACCAGGACGGCGGCTTCGCCGCCCTGCTGGAGCGTACCGAGGACGTCTCCGGTCTGCCCGCCGATCTGGTGCCGGCACAGCCGCTCCAGGATCCAGAACCAGAGGGCGAGGAGGACGGCCGCAAGCACGGCGACCCCCGGCCCCATGAGGATCAGCAGGACAAGGCCGATCAGGAGTGCCGCGAAGGCCGTCTGTCCTTCAATGCGCCCGGTACCGGCCGAGAGCCCGTCTTCGCGCGCCGGCGGTACGCGCTGCATGAAAAGCGGCATCAGTGCACGGGAGGCGGCATGCGCGGCCACGAGTCCCAGAACCGCGGTTCCGCCACCATGGGCGGCGAGCGCCGACAACGCCGTCCAGCGGACCAACAAGGTGATACCGAGCGCCAGGACGCCATAGGTGCCGATGCGGCTGTCGCGCATGATGGCGAGCTTCTCGTCGCGGCTCTTGCCGCCGCCGAAGCCGTCGGCGAGATCCGCCAGCCCGTCCTCGTGCAGCGCACCGGTCAACAGCATGGACGCGCCGAGCGCAATTGCCGCGGCGACCGGCACCGGGACAC
>NZ_JBHSUM010000322.1:0-708 GCF_042660605.1 Nitratireductor sp. GCM10026969 | reverse complement strand
CACGGTCCAGCCGGCTTCCGGCATGACCTCCGCGCGCACCAGATATTCCCGCTCCCGCCCGCCGGCCGAGACGGTCATCAGGTCGTGGCCGGCCTCGGTGGCGGCGGTGAAGGGAAGCGGGCGCAGCCTGGTATCGGCATAGCGACGCGACGCCTCGGTGCGCGCGAGCCGGGCGGGGGTGAGCGGCAGAAGGCCGGTGTAGAGCCATTCCGGCCGCCCGGTCATGAAGACGATGCCCTCCGGGTCGGTGACGATGATCTCGTGGTCGCCGCCGCGCCAGGAGGCCTCGATCGGCTCGATGTCGATCTTGAAGACGACCACGCCGCGCACCGCGCCATCGACCATCACGGGCGCGGAGAAATAATAGCCGCGCTTGAGCGACGTCGTGCCGAGCGCGAAGAAGCGCCCGCGCCGCCCCTCCATGGCCTCCTGGAAATAGGGCCGGTAGCTGAAATTCTCGCCGACGAAACTCGTCTCCCGGTCATGGTTGCTGGCGGCGATCGTCTCGCCGTCGGGCCGCATGACATAGATATCGGAGGACTCCAGAAGGGCGTTGATCTCCTTCAAATAGGCGTTGCCCCGTGCACGCAGGCCGGGATCGGCCGGGTCGCGCAGCAGCGCCTTGATCTGGGCATGGTCGGCGATCAGCGCCGGCAGCGCCTCATAGCGGTTGAGCTGGCCGCGCAGCGCCGCCACCGCCAGGCGCAG
>NZ_JBHSUM010000321.1:0-721 GCF_042660605.1 Nitratireductor sp. GCM10026969 | reverse complement strand
TGTTCATGCGTTCTTCTTGCTTTCGATTGCTTTCTCAGGCGGCGAGACGGTCGGCAGAGGAGCCAGCGATCTTGAAAACCGCCATCTGACTCGCGCCGCCATAGGCGGGATGCCGTCCGGCAATGTCGTTGCAGGTAACGGCATAACCGCCTCTCGTGGCAACACCGCGTGCCCAGCGGCGGAACTTCGCCCGATCCCATTCGAAACGATGGTCGGCGTGGCGAAATCTATGGGGTGGAACGCCGAGCAGCGGATTGAACTCCGCGTTCGGCGTCGTCACGACCACGGTCGCCGGGCGCATTCGGGCAAAAATGGCCCGCTCCAAACTCGACAGCCGGTCGGGTGCGATATGCTCAATCGTCTCGATCAGGATGGCGCAGTCGAAGCCGGTCAGCCTGGAATCGCCCTCAATCATCGAGCCGAGAACAAGATCGACCCTGGCCGTTGCTTCCTCCGTCAATGCGTCCAGCCGCGCGCGAAGGCGGTTTAGGGAGGCACGGCACAGATCGAGGCCGACGATCCGTTCTATCTGCGGTTCCGTTGCCAGGCGGACGAGCAGGTCGCCATCGCCGCACCCCAGATCCAGAACGCTGGAAGCTCCGCTCGCGCGGACGACCCGGTGCGCCGCGTCAAGCCGCTGCTCGTGCAGCCATGTCGTCACGCGCCACCTCCGCAAAGCCGATGTCTCTGCGTCCTCCGCGACAGGTGCTCACGGTCAATG
>NZ_JBHSUM010000320.1:0-734 GCF_042660605.1 Nitratireductor sp. GCM10026969 | reverse complement strand
GGTAGTGTCTCAGATGGAATTTCTGCTAAAGCTGGGAAGCAAATCGCCCGCGATGTCACCAACTGCCGAAAGTGTGAGGGCGCAACGGGCTGATGGGCCTCTCGCGCATCGGGCCTCTTGTCTTGAATGAGGAGCGCTAGGATGAGCACCGACCGGGATACTGTGCGGTCCTATGATACGGTCGCGGCGGAGTACGCTGCCGAGGCTGCGGCGATGCCCGAATGGGTCGCGACAGAGATCGATGCGTTCGTGACCGAGCTGGGTGGCTCGGGCAGGGTGCTGGAGATCGGAAGCGGTGGCGGGCGAGATGCACTTGAGCTTGAGAAGCGGGGGATTAGCGTCCGGCGAACCGACATTTCGAAGGGCTTCGTTGAACTGCTTCGCGAGAGTGGCTTCGAGGCCGACCTGTTGGACCCGCTGACCGAAGACTTAGCCGACCCGCAGCGTCCCGGCACGCCGTACGACGGGATCTGGGCCTGTGCCTGCCTGATTCACGTCGCGCGCGAGGATCTCGGCACGGTGCTTGGACGGCTTGCCGAGGCGACCCGTGCCGGTGGCCGACTGCACGCCTCGGTTAGAGAGGGCGATGGCGAGGATGTGTCCACACACGGCAGCGCTGCAGCGCCTCGGCGCTACGTCGAGACGTACTGGCGCGAGTCTGCCCTGCGGTCCGCACTCACAGACGCCGGCTGGATCATCAGCGAAGTACGTCGGTGCATCGGAAAGCCCAATGA
>NZ_JBHSUM010000319.1:0-746 GCF_042660605.1 Nitratireductor sp. GCM10026969 | reverse complement strand
CGGCATCGACCTCTCGGTCGGTTCGCGGCGCTGCAACAGCCCGCCGAGCCACAGGACGGCCAGCGTGTCGAGGGCCAGGAGCGCGAGCGCAGCCGCCATCAGCGGCCCCTTGAGCGGCCTGGATTCATCGAATGCATAGGAAGCCTGGCTCACGGTCACCGGCGCTTCGGGGCGGGCAAGCGGCGCAAGCGTGGCGTCGGGTGAAAGCAGATTATGGGCCACCACCCCTTCCTCCGAGCCGTAGAAGCCGGGCGGATTTCGGAGTGTCACCGGCGCGTCGGAGGAGAGCTCCAGCGGTTCGGCTTCGGGGCCGGGGGGCACCAGCGCCCCCGTCGCGGAAATCATGCGGTAAGGCGCCAGCCGTGCGCCCGTTTCCTCCTGCTCGGTCAGGCTGCCCTGATTGCGCGAAAGCTGCACGATGCGGCGCAGCATCTCGACGAAGCTGCCGGAGATCGGCAGGCTGGACCAGGTGGCTTCCGGCGTCACGTGAAAGAGGATGACGCGGCCCTCGCCGCGCGGCGCGCCGGTCACGAGAGGCGTTCCGTCGGCGAGATTCGCCCAGGTGCGCTCGACGATGTCAGCGGACGGCTCGGCGAGTACCTGGCGGTTCACCGTCACGTCGCGCGGCGGCGTGAGGTCGGAGAAGGGGCCCGGAGGGAATTGGTCGACCGGCTGCGGTTCCGACCAGGAGAGCGTACCGCCCAGCGAGCGCTCGCCGGTGCGCAGGCGGACCGGCAGCAGCGCCT
>NZ_JBHSUM010000318.1:0-763 GCF_042660605.1 Nitratireductor sp. GCM10026969 | reverse complement strand
AGGGCGCTGCCGGACGGGCTTGTCGCGCTTCCGGGAGTCGACGACGGCGTCCGCGGCGTCGCCTTCGTCCACGCTGCCGCAGACAGCCACGAGGCCGGCAGCGTCTGGACCGACCTTTGAGGACAGGCGGGAGGGTCCCCGCCGTTCCGAAAGAATCAGGATTTCAAAGCTTCACCAGGAGAAAACCGCATGCAGCTGGGACTGGGGCTGATCGGCTCGGGCTTCATGGGCCGAACGCACACCTTCGCCTTTAATAACGTCAATCGTGTCTTCGACCTGCCGGTGAAGGTGCAGCCCGTCATGCTCGCCGATGCGAACGAGACACTCGCCGCGCGCGCCGCCGGCGCGCTCGGCTTCGGCGCATCGACCGGCGACTGGCGGCGTCTCGTGACGGATCCGCGCGTTCACATCGTCTCCATCACCGCCCCCAACGTGCTGCACAAGGAGATGGCGCTTGCGGCGATCGAAGCGGGCAAGCACGTCTATTGCGAGAAGCCGCTGGCGCCCGGGGCAAGCGACGCGGAGGAAATGACCCGGGCCGCCGAGGCTAGGGGCGTCGTGACGGCGGTCGGCTTCAATTACCTGCAGAATCCCATGATGCGTCTTGCCAGGGAGATCATCGACAGCGGCGAGATCGGCGAGATCCGCGCCTTCAGCGCCATCCATGCCGAGGACTACATGATGGATTCGGAAGCGCCCTGGACCTGGCGGCTGGACCCGGCCGGCGGCGGCGGCGCGCTGGCCGACCTCGGCAGCCACCTGA
>NZ_JBHSUM010000317.1:272-754 GCF_042660605.1 Nitratireductor sp. GCM10026969 | reverse complement strand
CGCTGGACGGCGGCCTGAAGCTGAACAAGCACGCCAAACTGCTGTTCGGCGTCGACAATCTGTTCAACAAGGCCTACGCCGAAAGCGTCAGCAAGGGCGGCGCGATGGTGGCCGGCTACGACCGCACCCTGCAGGTCAACGAGCCGGGCCGCACCGTGTGGGGCCGCGTGCAGCTGCAGTTCTAAGAACCTGTTTACGATCTGCTGCGCGTCGGCGATACGGCGTTGAAAACAACTTCGAAATGCTCATGTACCATGTGTACATTCCGCTTTCTCAGCCGTTTTCGCCTTGTCTCGCTTTAGCTCGCGAGATCGTAAACACGTTCTAAGACCCGCTAACAAAACCCCTGATCCTGCGTTGCGCCTCCTTGTCGTACTACTGGTACTGCCTGCGTCGGCGCGCCTTGGCTCAGGTACGCTGCTCGGTTTTGTTAGCGGCTCTAAGAACCTGTTCACGATCTGCTGCGCGTCGGCGATACTGCG
>NZ_JBHSUM010000317.1:0-262 GCF_042660605.1 Nitratireductor sp. GCM10026969 | reverse complement strand
TTGCCGCTTGGGAAGCGAAACGCCAAGTCTTGAACTTGGCGTTATCGTATTGGGCGCCTGGCAATGTCCTACTTTCACATGGCGAATGCCACACTATCATCGGCGCTAAGGCGTTTCACGGTCCTGTTCGGGATGGGAAGGCGTGGGACCACCTCGCTATGGCCACCAGACATAAACTTGTACAAACTAGAAGAAGCCTGAGTTGATGTTTCATCAACCCACATATATTCGGTATTCAATTGTGTCGCACAACCACTATCTC
>NZ_JBHSUM010000316.1:0-776 GCF_042660605.1 Nitratireductor sp. GCM10026969 | reverse complement strand
CGAGGGCCGGGTGAAGGTGAACGGCCGCGTGCTCGACACGCCCGCCTTCAACGTGCGGCCCTCCGACCGCATCGAGGTCGACGGCGCGCCCATTCCGCAGATGGAGCGCACCCGGCTTTTCCTCCTGCACAAGCCGGCCGGCGTCGTCACCACCAGCCGCGACCCGGAGGGTCGCCGGACGGTGTTCGACATCCTGCCCGCCGGCCTGCCCCGGCTGGTGGCGGTCGGGCGGCTCGACATCAACACGGAAGGGCTGCTGCTGCTGACCAATGACGGCGGCCTTGCCCGTGTCCTGGAATTGCCGTCCACCGGTTGGCTGCGCCGCTATCGCGTGCGCGTCCACGGCAGCGTCGATCCGCTGGCGCTGGCCGAGCTGGAGAAGGGAATTGCCGTCGACGGCGTCTTCTACGGCGCCATCGAAGCCACGCTCGACCGCAAGCAGGGTTCGAACGCGTGGCTGACGCTCGGCCTGCGCGAAGGCAAGAACCGGGAGGTGAAGAAGGTTCTGGGCACGCTGGGGCTCGAGGTGACCCGCCTTATCCGAATCTCCTACGGCCCCTTCCAGCTTGGCGTGCTGCCGGAAGGCGCGGTTCAGGAGATAAAGGGGCGCATGCTGCGCGACCAGCTCGGCGAGCGTCTGCTCGCCGAGGCCGGCGCCAATTTCGATGCACCGATCGCCCGACCTTTCCCCAACCGGCCCCTGCGTGCCGGCGACGTCGCGGTCAGCCAGCCGGCGGAGGAGCCGAAGAAGCGCGCCGGCACGCCGGAGGAGCCCG
>NZ_JBHSUM010000315.1:0-783 GCF_042660605.1 Nitratireductor sp. GCM10026969 | reverse complement strand
CCCCCCATCGGCGCGCTCGAGCGCACGCTCCTTCTCGCGCCGCTGGTCCGGGCCTGGAAGGCGCGCGTGCCGGCGCATGTGGCGGCCCTTTTCGAAGAAGGCGTGGTCGTGCCAGCCTCGCTGAGCGACAGCCTCTGGCTTGCCCGTGACCTCGCCGCGCTCATGAATGAGGTGGAGACGGAAAATGCCGACTGGCGCAAGCTGACCGAACTGGTCCCACGTGAACTCGCCGGCTGGTGGCAGGTCACGCTCGAGTTCCTGAACATCGTTACCGGCATCTGGCCCGATGTTCTGGCAGAGCACGACCGCTCGAACCCCGCCGCCCACCGCAACGCCATGCTGGCGGCGGAGGCGGAGAGGCTTAAGGCCAATCCCGGCAGCGGCCCGGTGATCGCCGCCGGCTCCACCGGCTCCATTCCCGCCACCGCCGAGCTCCTGCGTACCATCGCACGCCTCGAAAACGGCGCCGTCGTCCTGCCCGGGCTCGATCTCTCCCTCGACGAGGAGTCGTGGCGGGCCGTCGGCGCCAGCGAGGAGCCGTCCGCCTGCGGCCATCCGCAGTTCGGCCTGAAGAAGCTGGTCGCCGCCCTTGGTATCGAGCGCCCGGACGTGGCGGAAATCGCTGCGCCCGGGCCCGCCCTTGCTGCCCGGCGCCGGTTGATCAGCGAAGCCTTGCGCCCGGCGGAAACGACCGATCTGTGGGCCGGCGGCAGAGAGACCGTGGACCGCGCGCTGGCCGAAGGCGCACTCACAGAGGCCAGCCTCATCGAAGCGGCGAACGAG
>NZ_JBHSUM010000314.1:0-792 GCF_042660605.1 Nitratireductor sp. GCM10026969 | reverse complement strand
GACCGGCTGGTGCTGCCGCTCGAAGCGCGCGGCCATTCCTTCGCAATCGACGCACCGCGCCGGCGTGCTGTCACCTTTGCACGCTCGCCGGGCCGCTTCGCCATCGCCTTCGACGTGGACGGCGGGACGGAACCGGTCGCCATCGCCGCTCCGCCCGACCGCCATTTCTACGGCCACGGCATCTTCACGCCCGATGGCAAGTTGATGCTCGCCACGGAGAACGATTTCGAGGGCGGGCGCGGGGTCGCCGGCATCTATGACGCGACGAACGGCTTCCGCCGCATCGGCGAATTTCCGACCGATGGTGTCGGGCCCCACGAAGCCGTCCTGCTGCGGGATGGCAGTACGCTGTGCGTGGCCAATGGCGGCATTCTCACCCATCCCGATTATGGCCGCACCAAGCTCAACCTCGCCACCATGGCGCCGAGCCTCGCTTATATCGACATCGCCAGCGGCGAGGTGACGGAGAAGACGGAACTCGCCAAGGAGCTTCACCAGCTTTCCCTCCGCCACATGGCGGTGGATGCGGCAGGCGACGTCTGGTTCGGTTGCCAATACCAGGGCGAGGTGGCGGAAAGACCGCCGCTGGTGGGCCGGCACCGGCGGGGCCGCGATATCGAACTGTTCCCCGCCCCGAGGGAGATCCTCCACGCCATGCAAAATTATGTCGGCTCGGTCGCGGTGGACGCCTCGGGCACGACGCTTGCCACCTCCAGCCCGCGCGGCGGGCTGATCGTCTTCTGGGACACGGCGACGGGCCGCTGCCTCGGGCGGCGGACGCTCGCCGACGGC
>NZ_JBHSUM010000313.1:0-894 GCF_042660605.1 Nitratireductor sp. GCM10026969 | reverse complement strand
AAAGGGCATCGGCATCGCTTTCCAACGCACGCCCGCGCCCATCCGGCCGCCGCGCAAAGAGGGCCGCGCCGACGCGCGCGGCCGCAATATCCCAACCCTTCTGCCCTCCCGCCACATGGGCGGCATCCGACGGCGTGAAGCCGGATATCTGAACCAATCCGCGGGCGACGAGCCGCTCCATAACGGCCAATTCCGTGCCCCCGCCGAGAACAGTGTCGAGCGGCAGCGGCGCCGGGCCCAGACGAGCATAGAGCCGCCCTTCGCTGGCGCTCAAACCCGCCGCGTAACGCTCCGGCAACCCGGTCGAGAAGACGAACCGGCCGTCGAGGCGCGCCGGCTGCCCGCGCCGGAGCTGGCGCTCCAGTTGCGGCAACACGGCGCCGGGAAAGAGCGTCTCCGCAAGCGACAAGGGTACGAGGCGGCGCGGGCCGAGGCGCAGGACGGGATCCAGCGTGCCATTTTCCAGCGAAACCTCCGAATCGCCGCCCAGGCCAAAGGTGCGCATGGCCACCGCCTCCACCATAGTGCGGTAGCCGCCCACCATGGCGCCTTGCGGGTCGAGGCGCGGACGCCCCTTAAAGAGCAGCGCCACGTCCGTCGTCGTGCCGCCGATGTCGGCCACGACCGCCTCGTCGATGCCGGTCAGGTGGTGTGCGCCGACGAGACTTGCCGCCGGGCCGGACAGGATGGTCTCGATGGGCCGGACACGGGCGAGATCGGCCGAAACCAGCGCCCCGTCTCCGCGCACGACCATCAGCGGCGCGGTGATGCCGCGCGTCTCCAGAAAGCCGCCCGCCGCTGCGATCAGGCGATCGATGAGCGCGATCAGGCGGGCGTTCAAAAGCGTCGTGAGGGCACGGCGCGGCCCGCCGAGCCGCACCGACAGCTCGTGGC
>NZ_JBHSUM010000312.1:0-908 GCF_042660605.1 Nitratireductor sp. GCM10026969 | reverse complement strand
CGCCAGGTGTGGTGCGGGGCGTCCTCGGGTTGCAATACGGGTCTGCTGCGCAGGGCCTGCCGCGCGCAGACCAGGACGACGGTGCCGGCGAGAACGCCGAGCGTGGCCGCCGCCAGCACCTTTCCGGCATCCCCGTGTCCGCGGCGGCGATAGGCCAGGTGGCTGCGATGATGCATGGATGCGCCCTCCGGTGGCAGCGTGCTTCATGCAGCGCCAAACCTTCCGCCCGGACGAATGTTCCGGGTCCTACGGAGATGTCTTCGCGCGGCCAGAAGCGGCGGCACGGAACTTTTTACGTCCGGCACCGATTTTCCGGCATGGAGGCGTGGCATGGAGAATCTGTCGAACAGGTCCACCGAGGATGTGCTGGAGGATCATCTGCGGCTGCGGACTGCCGGCGACGTGGAAAACGACCTGGCGCGCAATTTCGCGCCGGACGTGGTCGTCATGACGCCGAAGGGCATGCGCAAGGGCCACGAGGCGGTGCGACGGTTCAACAAGATGCTGCAGGCACATGTGCCGCGCCACTATGTCTTTCCGGCAAAGCTCACCAGCGGCCGCTTCGCGTTTATCGAGTGGCGCGCGCGGGAGCCCGGCCGCAGCGTCGAGGACGGTGCGGACAGCTTCGTCATCGAGAACGGCAAGATCGTCTTCCAGAGCATTCACTATTCGCTGCAGGAGACGATGCCGGGATAGCGTGGCCCATTGACGTGCCGCGGTGTGATACCGGAATCACCACCGCGCGAGGCGGCTCCCTATGGCCGCCCCGACGAGCGCAAGCATCGCGACGGCGATCGTGTACCACACGGCCACGAAAAGCGGGGAATCATCCGTGCAGTGGGCAGCATAGAAAGTGGCAGCGAGGCCGCCGGCGAGGAGCCCCGCCGCCGCGCCGGCCAGGGCAGGCC
>NZ_JBHSUM010000311.1:0-926 GCF_042660605.1 Nitratireductor sp. GCM10026969 | reverse complement strand
GCGCGGCTCGGGCCCCGCCGTGCACGCCGCCTGGGCGCGGCGGGCGATACGCCGCATTTTCCCCGCCCTCGGCGCAGTGCGCTTTACCCACAGCTGGTACGGCATGATTGGCATGACGGACGACAGCTTGCCGAAATTCCACCGCCTGGCGCCCAATGTGATCGGCTTCAGTGGCTATAACGGCCGCGGTATCGCGCCCGGCACCGCCTTCGGCAAGGTGTTGGCCGACCACATCCGCGGCGCCACGCCGGAGGACGACTTGCCGCTGCCGGTGAGCGATCCGCATCCGCAGTGGCTGCGTACCCTGCGGGAGGCGGGCATCGAATGGGGGGCGCAGGCCGTGCATCTGCTGCGCATGCTGCGCTAGTCTAGGCACCGCCCCCGAAGCGCTCCACCGCCAGCGTGAGCGCGCCGTCGAGCGCCGTTCCCAAGGGCGGCTGCAGGACCGCCCGGTAGCGTGCACCGAGATAGGGCGCATAGGGTTCGCCAAGGCCGCCCAGCAGGCAGAGCCGGTCGCACCCTTTCGGCATCACCGCGTCAAGAGCGGCCTCGATCGCCGCCACGCCGTCTGCGACGAGCCTACCGGCCACCGGATCGCCCTTTTCGGCAGCGGCAAAGATCTCCGGCGCAAAGGCGCCGAAATCGGCGGGCCGCGCCTCCTTTCCGAAAGTGACCATCGCGCCCGGATCATGGTCGAAACGTGCCAGCACCGCACCTGTCAGCGCCGACCCGGGCCTGATCCCGTCATGGGCGAGCAGCACCTCCTCGAGAAGCGCGCGACCGAGACGCGCGCCGCTCGCCTGGTCTCCGAGCAGAAACCCCCAGCCGCCGATGATCCTGACCTGTCCCGCGACACGTGCCCCGAAGACGGAGCCGGTGCCGACGATGGCGGCCGCCCCGTCATGCGGGCCCAAGGCGCCGCGCAC
>NZ_JBHSUM010000310.1:0-943 GCF_042660605.1 Nitratireductor sp. GCM10026969 | reverse complement strand
CGCCGGCTATCGGCCGCTCGTGGCGGACTTCTTCTGCGACGACGACACGCGGGTGTTGGCCGGGCGGGTGGCACGGCTTCCCGGGGACCTGCGTTCGGGGATCGACGGCGGAGCGCTTGTCGATTGCCTGAAGGCCCTTGCCGGGAGCGAAGAGCCGGCGGCCCTCGTCTACGGCTCGGGCTTCGAGGGACGGCCGGAGCTGATTGCGGAAATGGGCCGGCACTTCCCCGTTGCCGGCAACGGGGCGGAGACGGTGCGGCGGACAAAGGACCCGCAGAGGCTGGCGCGGGATTGCGCGGCGCTCGGCATCCCCCACCCGGCCTTCTCCTGGGCGGCGCCGTCCGACCCGGAACACTGGGTGGTGAAAAAGGTCGGCGGCGCCGGGGGATCCCATGTCCGCCGCGCGAACGGGGCCGTGTCGGCACCCGGCTGCTACTTCCAGCGTTTCGTGCCCGGGCAGAGCGTTTCCGTCCTCTTCGTCGGTGACGGGAGGGCGGCACGCGTTGTCGGCTTCAGCCGGCAGTGGACAGCTCCGACACCGGCCGCCCCCCACCGCTATGGGGGGGCGGTGCGGCTCAAGCGTTTCGACCGCAACCAGGCGCAAACGATCAGCGGATGGCTTTGCCGCCTGACGGCGCGCACGGGGCTCAAAGGCCTCTGCAGTGCCGACTTCATCGGCTCGGGCGGCGCCCTGCATCTCGTCGAGGTGAACCCGCGTCCGGGTGCCACGCTCGACATCTTCGACAGCGACGAGGCGCCGCTGATCGAGGCGCATCTCGCCGCCACCGAGGGCGCCGCCTGCCGCCTGCCGCGCTTTGCCGATTGCATGGCCTCCATGATCGTCTACACGCGCGGGCCGATCGACCGCTTTCCCGCCATTGCCTGGCCGGAGGGGGTGGCCGACCGCCAGTCGCCCGGCACACGGCTTCAGCCGGGAGAGCCC
>NZ_JBHSUM010000309.1:0-1088 GCF_042660605.1 Nitratireductor sp. GCM10026969 | reverse complement strand
CCGATTGCCGTCGGCGCGACGGGCAATACGCTTTCCGGCCGGGCCGACCGCATCGACCTGCGGCGCGACGGCACCGCAGACATCATCGACTACAAGACAGGCGCCCTGCCCTCCAAGCCGCAGGCGCACCGTCTGCTGGCGCCGCAGCTCGCGCTGGAGGCCGCTCTTCTCGCCCGCGGTGCCTTCGCTGAGCTGGGCAATCCGCCGCCGGCTGATCTTTGCTATGTGCGCCTGCGCGCAAACGGAACGGTGGAGCCCGAATCCATTCTGAAGATCAGGGACAGCGAGAAGTCGGGAAGCGCGCTCGCCGAAGAGGCATGGGAGCGGCTCCAAAAGCTGCTCGCCCACTACCAGTCGCCGGACGCCGGCTATCTTTCCCGTGCCCTGCCGTTCAAGGAAGGTGACACGGAGGGCGATTACGACCATCTGGCCCGCGTCCTGGAGTGGTCGGCGGGCGGCGATGCGGGTGCGGGAGACGGCGAATGAACAAGCGCCTGCGCATTCCCGAGGATACCGCGGAAACCCAGGCGCTCGCTTCCGATCCCGCGCTTTCGGCCTGGGTGTCCGCCAATGCCGGGTCGGGCAAGACCCATGTGCTGGCGAGCCGTGTCATCCGCCTCCTGCTCAAGGGGACCGACCCCGCCAAGATCCTCTGCCTCACCTATACGCGCGCAGCCGCCGCCAACATGGCCAACCGCGTCTTCGAGATCCTGGCGAAGTGGAGCCTTTTGCCCGACGAGACCCTGGCCGGCGAGATCGCAGCACTCGAAGGGCGCCGGCCGGGCGCGGAGAAGCTGCGCCGTGCGCGCCGGCTTTTCGCCCGAGCGCTCGAGACGCCCGGCGGCTTGAAGATCCAGACGATCCACGCCTTCTGCGAGGCAATCCTGCATCAGTTCCCGCTTGAGGCGAACATTGCCGGCCATTTCGAACTGCTCGATGCGCAGATGGAGGAGGCGCTTTTCGCCGAAGCGCGGCGCGACTTGCTTACCAGCATCGCCGCCGAACGCGACGGTCCGCTGGCCGAAGCCTTCGCGCAGGTGCTGGAGCGTGGCGGCGAAAGCGGCCTGCAGGCCCTGCTCGGCGAGATC
>NZ_JBHSUM010000308.1:0-1090 GCF_042660605.1 Nitratireductor sp. GCM10026969 | reverse complement strand
CAGCGGGGCGGCCAGGAGCGTGCGGCTGCCCCTGGGGCGCTGGCGCAGGCCCGCGCAGGCCGCCGCCTGGGGCTATCTGGTGCTCACATTGGCATTGCCCCTCAGCGCGCTCGTCGGCTCCTCCCTCGTTTCGGGATACGGTCAGGCACTCACCCTCGACACACTCACCTTCGCGCACTATCGCAATGCGCTTTTCGAGCACGGCGCCATCCGCGAGGCCTTCGTCACCAGCCTGGGGCTGACGGTCGCCGCCGTCATCGTGCTGATGCTCGTCTCGGTCGTGCTCGGCTATTATCTCAGCTGGCGGCGCGGCCGGCTGGCGCGGCTGCTGTCGCTTTCCAGCGAACTGACCTACGCCCTGCCGGGCATCGTCATCGGCGTGGCGATGATCCTCTTCTTCCTGCGCCCGCTGCCGCTCATCGACGTCAGCCTCTACGGGACGGTGTGGATCATCCTCATCGCGTACATGTCGAACTTCCTTGTCCTCAGCCTGCGCCCGACGCTCGGCGGCTTCGCCCAGCTCGACCGCAGCTGCGACGAGGCGGCACAGGTGGCCGGTGCCGGCTTTCTCCGCCGCATGGCGAGCATCGTCTTTCCCATGGTGCTGCCGGCGGCGGCGGCCGGGGGCGTCATCGTCTTCATGACCGCGCTCAACGAGATCCAGGCCTCGGTTCTTCTCGTCTCCTCCAAAGCGCGGACCATCGGGCCGATGATCATCTTCCTGGAGGAGGCGGGTTCGTCCACGCTGGCAGCGGCCGTCGGCTGCCTGATGATCCTGGCGGTCCTCTTCCTGATGCTCGCAAGCTCGGTCTTTGCCAAGCGCCTGCCTGCCGGGATCCTGCCATGGCGCGACTGAGCATACTGGGCGGACTGGGCCGCAAGGGACCGGCCGCCTTTCTTCTGGAAATCGAAGGACGGCGTATCCTGATGGACCTCGGCGAAGGGCCCGTGCCCGGCGAGCGGCCGTGCCTCGACAAGCTCGGTGCGGTGGATGCGCTGGTGCTGTCGCACGCCCACATGGACCATTGCGGCGCCCTCGACCTGCATGCACGCATCGGCGCGCCGCCGGTCCATGCCAGCGCCGCCACCT
>NZ_JBHSUM010000307.1:0-1092 GCF_042660605.1 Nitratireductor sp. GCM10026969 | reverse complement strand
GAGTTCGCCGGTGAAGCTCAGCGGCACCTGCATGGTCAGCGTGAAAGTGACCGACGACTCGGCGGGCAGGTTCACCGGCGCGTCGACGATGTCGCCGGTGCCGTTAGCCACGTTGCAGACGGCGCCGTTCGTCGGGCTGCCGCAGGTCCAGGTCGCATCGGTGATGCCGGCGGGGAGCGCGTCGTTGACGCGCGCGTTTTGCACGCCGAAGGGGCCATTGTTGCTGACGAGGATGGTGTAGATCACCTCGCCGCCGCGATCGTAGGTCTCCGAGCCGTCGTCCTTGTCGATTTCGAGGTCGGCGTCGAGCAGCACCGCCGTCGTCGGGCACTTGGCGCCGTCACCGGCGCCCGACGGCGCATTGGATATCAGCGTCGCATCGCCCGTCACGGGATCGAACTGGTAGAAGGCTCCGGTATTGAGACGGCCGAAAACGCCGTTGGTGGCGCTGATCATCGACCCGAAGCTGCCGGTGATGCCCGTCTGGCCGATCTGGTCCACGGCTCCTGTATCGGGATCGATCGAATAAAGAAAGCCGTCGCTCTGGTTGTGCGCGTAAATCAGCCCGTCGTGCCAGGCGAGATCCCCGTGGTTGATGCCCTGGTCAAGGTCGATAGCCGTCGCCGTCGGCGAATTCGGATCCGACACGTCGACGCGCCACATCCTTTCCGTGAACCCACCGTTGTGCTTGAGGTAGAGGAAGCCGTCCGGTCCGACCACGCCAGAGGCGATCCACCGCTGATAATTAGTACTGGCGGTGCCATAATCCTGGTTGATGCCCCCACCGATAATGTCGCCGAATTCCCGCACAACACCATTGCTGTCGATGCGCTGAAGAACGTGCCTTTCCCGAACCGAGTCCCAGCGCGACGCGTAGATGAAGTTGTCCTGGGGGCGGTAGCCCATGCCGTTGTAGCGGGGGCCCGGATCGCCGATGGTCGGAAAGTTGAACGGATTATCGCTTGTGTCGACGCTGTGGAGCTGCACCTCACTATTATCCGCGCTGTATATCCCGAGATACATGGTCGACGTACAGGCGGCGAACGGGGTCTGCGCCTGCGCTTGCGCGTCCGTGGCCGATACCGTCAGAAG
>NZ_JBHSUM010000306.1:0-1114 GCF_042660605.1 Nitratireductor sp. GCM10026969 | reverse complement strand
CATGGCGGCCGCCGGCGCGGGCCCCGCGCTCGCGCTGCGTTTTGCGCTTCGCGAGATGCGCGGCGGGCTCTCCGGCTTCTTCATCTTTCTCGCCTGCATCGCCCTCGGCGTGGCGGCGATCGGCGGCGTCAATTCCGTCGCCCGCGCCATCGGCACCGGCGTCGCCTCCCAGGGCCAGGAGCTTCTGGGCGCCGACATCCGCTTCGAACTCAACCAGCGTGAGACCGACGAGGCCGAACATGCCTGGCTCGAAAGCCTCGGCCAGCTTGCGGTCAGCGCCAACATGCGCTCCATGGCGCGGCTTCCCGACGGCTCGGACCAGGCGCTGGTCGAAGTCAAGGCGGTGGACGGCAGATATCCGCTCTACGGCAGTCTCGTCACCGAACCTGCCCTTCCCCACGAGTCGCTCTTCGGCTTGTCGGACGGGGCCTACGGCGCGATCGTCGCGCCGCTTCTTCTGGACAGGCTGGGCCTTTCCGTGGGCGACCGGCTGATGCTCGGCGGCCAGGTCTTCGAGCTGCGCGCCGCGCTCGTCACCGAGCCGGATGCGATTTCCGACGGCTTCGGCTTCGCGCCGCGCCTGATGGTCTCGCTCGAGGGGCTCGACGCCGCCGGACTCGTCCAACCGGGGAGCCTGGTGGAGCACAGCTACAAGATTCGGCTCCAAGACGGGACGAGCGAGGCCGATCTGCGGGCCGTGCGCGAGGAAGCGGGCGAGCGCTTCCCCGAAGCCGGATGGAGCATCCGCACCCGCCTCAACGCCGCCCCCGCGCTGACCTCCAACATCGAGCGTTTCTCCCAGTTTCTCACCCTTGTCGGGCTGACCGCGCTCGTCGTCGGCGGCGTCGGCGTGGCCAATGCCGTACGCGCCTATCTCGACGGCAAGCGGGCCGTCATCGCCACCTTCAAGAGCCTGGGCGCTGCGGGCGGTTTCGTCGTCTCGGTCTATCTTCTGCAGATCCTCATCATCGCCGTGATCGGCATCGCCGCCGGCCTCGTGCTCGCCGCCCTCATGCCTTTCGCCGCCAGCGCCATGCTCGCCTCGGTGCTGCCCGTGCCGGGTCAGGGCGGCCTCTATCCCGCGGCACTCGGCCTTGCCGCCCTGTTCGGCCTG
>NZ_JBHSUM010000305.1:0-1210 GCF_042660605.1 Nitratireductor sp. GCM10026969 | reverse complement strand
ACGCTCCCGCCGCCCGCGACGCCGGCGCGGCTACCGGCTTCGCCCTTGCCCTTTCTTCCTTGCTGCGCAAGGAAGGGCGGCGCCCGGAAAAGAGGAGGGCCGTGTGCTGGATCGGCACGGCGGATCTCGTCCGCGAAGCCGGTTTTCCCTACGCGCCCGGCCTGAAAAGGGTCTTCGGCCTGCCGGCGCATGACCTTCTGTTCTGCGCCGCCGGGAAGCTTGCCGATGCGCTGTGGATCGCCGAGGAGGCCTCCCGCCTGGACGATTTTGCCGCAGTCGTTCTGGAAATCCGCGGCAACCCCGCCCGTCTCGACCTCACGGCCACCCGGCGCCTCAACCGGCGGGCGCAGGAGAGGGGCCGGCCCGTTTTCCTGATCCGCGCGGCGTCCTTCGCCGAGCCGACGGCGGCACCCGTCCGTTTCCACGTCTCGTCCACACCGGCCGTGCCGCGCTCGACCCTGTCGGGCGCGCTTGAAGATTCGATCGGCCATCCCGCCTTCACCGTCGCCATCGGCAAGAGCCCCACCTCCTTGCCGGGAGAATTCGTTCTGGAGTGGAACCCCGATGTCCTCGCTTTTCACGAAATCCGGCCAGCGCATCCTCGCGCTCTGGTTCCCGCACCTGCCCACCGACCGCATCTTCCGGCAGCGGGCGGGACGGTCGTGGCGCTGCGGCGTGCCGGTGAAGCACCCGCCCCTGGCGATCAGTCATCGCGAGAAGAACGCCCAGCGCATCCTAGCCCTCGACGAGCGGGCTGAGGCGCTGGGGTTGAAGCCCGGCCTCGGCGTGGCCGATGCCCGTGCCATGCATCCTTCCCTCGAGGTCGTCGAGGCCGATCCGGAAGCCGACCGCCACCTGCTTACGGGGCTCGCCGACTGGTGCGACCGTTATACCCCACTCGTCGCCCTCGACGGCGCCGACGGCCTGTTCCTCGACATCACCGGCTGCGCCCATCTCTTCGGCGGCGAGGAGAAGATGATGCAGGACGTGCTGTCGCGCCTTCTCCGCCAGGGTTTCGACGCGCGCGCCGGGCTCGCTTCCTGTCCCGGGGCGGCCTGGGCGGCGGCGCGTTTTTCAAGCCCCTCGGTCATACCCTCCGGCAGGGAGGCGGACGCCATTGCGCCGCTCCCCCTTTCCGCCCTGCGCATCGACCCGGACATCCGGGCCGGGCTGGAAAGCGTCGGCCTCTATACGGCGGGCGCCATCCTGG
>NZ_JBHSUM010000304.1:0-1240 GCF_042660605.1 Nitratireductor sp. GCM10026969 | reverse complement strand
CCCGCCGGGCGCGAGCGCCGCGACGGCCGCATCGACCACGCCTTCGTCGCTGCCCCCGCCGCCGACGAATATCGCATCCGGTGCGGGCAGGCCTTCGAGTGCCGCCGGCGCCGCGCCTTCGATCACCTTCAGGTCCGGCACGCCGAGTTCCGCGGCGTTCCGGTAGATGCGCCCTGCCCGTTCTGCGTCTTGCTCGATCGCCACCGCGCGCATGGAGGGATGCGCCAGCATCCATCCGATGGCGACGGAGCCGGATCCCGCGCCGATGTCCCACAGCAATTCCCCGCGCCGCGGCGCGAGCGCGGAAAGCGTGACCGCGCGGATTTCGCGCTTGGTGATCTGCCCGTCATGATCGAAGAGATCGTCAGCAAGGCCGGGGCCGAGCGGCAGGACGCGCGCACCCGCGGCTTCCCGCACCTCGACCGCCACCACGTTGAGCGGATCGAAAGCGCGCTTGCCGAGTTCCCCGGCGGTAAAGGTGCTCACATTCTCGCGCGGGCCGCCCAGCGCTTCCAATATGTGCATGCGCGCGGCGCCGAAGCCGTTGCGCCGAAGCAGGGCGGCAACCGCCTTCGGTCCGTCGCCGTCGGAGGTAAGCGCGATGACGTGCCGGCCCGGATGGAGCAACGGCAGGATGCGCTCGACCGCCCGGCCGTGCAGCGAGACGGTCTCCACCTCCTGGAGCGCCCAGCCGAGCCGGGCAGCGGCAAGGCTGAAGGCGGAAGGTGCCGGCACGACCTGCATCTCGGCCGCGTCCACGTGGCGCGCCAGCGTGGCACCGACGCCGAAATGAAGAGGATCGCCCGAGGCGAGCACGCAGACCCTGCGTCCGCGCAAGCCCAGCACCTCGGTCATGGCGCTGTCGAAGGGCACCGGCCATGGCCGCGCCTCGCCGCCGATCAGCGATCCGGCCAGATCGAGATGACGCCGGCCGCCGAAGACGAATTCCGCCTGCGCGATGAGATCGCGCGCTTTCGGGCTCAGCCCGTCGGCGCCGTCCTCGCCGATGCCGACGATGACGAGCCATTTCTCCGTTGCGCCGGCAGGGGTCCATTCTCTAGATGGCATGATGAACCCTCGGCACGTTCTCATCCTCGGCGGCACGGGCGAAGCGCGGCGGCTGGCCGAAGCGCTGGCCGGCGAGCCTACCCTCAGCGTCACCCTGTCCCTGGCAGGACGTACGGCGAACCCGCGCGCGCAGACAGGTCATGTGCGCGTCGGGGGCTTCGGGGGCGCCGAC
>NZ_JBHSUM010000303.1:0-1265 GCF_042660605.1 Nitratireductor sp. GCM10026969 | reverse complement strand
GTGCGTCCGCGCGCCGGCGCGCCCGACGGCCCCGGCGGCACCCGCTTTCCATCGAGTGCGGCGATGAAGGCCGTGCGCTCACGTTCGGCACTTTCCCGCCGCAGGGGCTCGGCACCGTCCTCCGTCCGGCCATAGACATGCAGCCCGTCCTTGATGGCGAAATCCTTGAGGTCGCAGAGCCAGGCGTCGATCCTGAGCAGGGCTTCTTCCGGATCGTCGCTCTCCGTAACCCCCGCCTCGCCGGCAAGCCCGGTTTCCCTCGCCTTCTCGACGATCAGCTTCGCCAGCCTATCGCGGCGGCGCCGGTCAAGACCGTCGGCCTGTGCGAACTCGTCCACCAGCCGCTCGAGTTCCTGCTGCTCTTCGGAAAGTCCGGCGCCGACGAGCGGCGGTGTGAGATGACCGAGCGTGACGGCGGCGATGCGGCGCTTGGCCTGGGCCGCTTCGCCGGGATTGCTGACGATGAAGGGATAGACAACGGGCAGCGGCCCGGCGACGATCTCCGGGAAGCAGGTGCGGCTCAGCGCCACCGCCTTGCCGGGCAGCCATTCCAGCGTGCCATGGGCGCCGAGATGCACGAGTGCGTGGCAGCCGAGCGCCGCGCGCAACCACACGCCGAAGGCGACGAGATGATGCCGGGGCGGCAGGAAGGGATCGTGATAGTCCACCCGGCGGTCGGCCGCGCGGCCGCGGTCCGGCGCGAAGCAGATGGTGACGTTGCCGAAGCGGGCGGCGCGGAAGCGAAAGGCGCCGTCGGTGAGATCATCTTCAGGTTCGCCCCAGGCCGCTTCCACGGACTCGCGCGCCTCTTTCGGCAGGTCGGCAGCGGCGGCCGCGTAGTCTTGCCCGGAGAGGGAATCGCCCTCGCGTTCCAGAAGGCGCATCAGATCGCGCGGGGTTTCGGGGATATCCTTGACTTGATAGCCCTGCGCCTTCAGGTCGCGCAGCATCTCGATGGCGCTTTGCGGCACGTCGAGGCCCACGGCATAGCCGGCGCGCCCGGTGGCCGCCGGATAATCCGGCAGGATGATGGCGAGCTTTCGCTCCGCGCGCGGCGTCGCCTGCAGCTTGAGGTTGGCGGCGATGCGGTCGGCCACCTGTTCCACCCGATCCGGCTCGGGGCGGTTCACCTGCAGGCCGATGGCAAGGGCGGGGTCGGCCTCCTGCGGCTCCTTGAAGGAGATGGCGCCGGCCATGATGCGCCCGTCCAGCTCGGGCAACACCACATGCATGGCGAGATCGGCCGGCGCGAGGCCCCGGTCGCC
>NZ_JBHSUM010000302.1:0-1265 GCF_042660605.1 Nitratireductor sp. GCM10026969 | reverse complement strand
CGGCGCGGTGGTCGAGGACGGCGCCCTGTGCGCCTCCTCCTGCCCGCTGGTGCTGGCCGGCGGCGTGACACGCATGGCCGGCCCCGGCGCCGTGATCGGTCTTCATCAGTTTTCGCCGGCCGGCAAGAGCGAGGCGGAACCGGATCGCGTGATGGCTGATACGCAGCTGACCACGGCGCGCATTGCGCGGCATCTGGAACGAATGGGGGTCAATCCGGCCCTTTGGCTGCATGCGCTCGACACGCCGCCGCGCTCACTCTACCACCTCAGCCGCAAGGAACTCAGCGCCTATCGCCTGACAACCGCTCCGCACGTAGCACCCAAATAGAAGCAGGCGCCCGGCCATCAGCGCGGGCGCCTGGAGATGGTAGCGGGGCTGACCGCCCCGGGGTCGGTCAGGAGAAGCGGGCGTCGAGTGTGACGTCGATGGCGCCGAGCGCCTTGGAAACCGGGCAGATCTCCTTCGCCTTGGCGGCGATCTCCTTGAACTGATCCTCGTCAAGGCCAGCCACCTTGCCGACCATGGTGATGGCGCTGCCGCGAATTTCGAAGCCGCCGCCTTCGGCCGGCTGCAGGTCGATCTCGGCCTTGGATTCCAGGGATTCGGCCGGCGTGCCGTTTTCCGCCAGGAGATGGGCGAGCTGCATGGCGATGCAGCTTGCGTGGGCGGCGGCGATGAGTTCCTCGGGGTTGGTGCCGGCGCGGCCGGATTCGTCCTCGAAACGCGCCTTGAAGCCCAGCGGCAGGTCGCGCAGGGCCTGACTCTGTGTCTCGACGAGGGTGCCGGAGCCCTTGGTGAGCGATCCGTTCCAGATGACGTTTGCGTAGCGTTTCATGCCGGTCTCCCTTTGCTGTGGCTGTTGCGTTGTGCTTGCGTTTCAGATCGCCTGACCCTGGAGCAGGCGCGGTGCCGTCCCGGTCAGGCCGGAAGCCTGCCGGACGAAGAAGCTCTTCATGCCGGGCATGCGGTCGACGAGGCCGAGGCCGACGTCGCGGACCGCGCGCAGCGGCGCGAAATCGTTGGAGAAGAGGCGGTTGAGCACGTCCGTGGTCATGCCCATCTGCACGGTGTCGAAGCGGCGCCAGCGCTCGTAGCGCTGCAATATGTCGAGTGCGCCGATGTCCTCGCCCAGCCGGTCCGCTTCCACCAGTACCTGGGCCAGGGCGGCGGCATCTTTGAAGCCGAGATTGAGGCCCTGCCCGGCGATCGGGTGGATGCCGTGGGCGGCGTCGCCGGCAAGCGCCAAGCGCGGGCGCACGAAGTC
>NZ_JBHSUM010000301.1:0-1319 GCF_042660605.1 Nitratireductor sp. GCM10026969 | reverse complement strand
CCACCACTTGCGCCGGCGCGCAGCGGCTGAGAGAGAGCGTCTCGGAAAGGGCGAGGCGCACCTTGGCCGACGGATCGTCGAGAAGCAGCGTCAGCGCGGCCTCGGCCGCCATGCGGTCCTCGAAGGCGAGTTGCTTCTGGCTGTAGGCGCGCGCCAGCGCGGCCGCCGCCGCCGCCCGCTCCGACACTTTCGCCGTCCCGACCCATTTCAGAAAATGCTTAATGGTGTTCAACTGCCTGCTCCCGCCCCGCGAGATTCAGGCTAGCGGCAATTCGTATAGGAATGGTTTACCATAATCGCCGCCTTGCCGGCCGGTGCCGGGGCGCCTATCAAAGATGAAGGGCAAGCGGAGGACAAGACATGGCTGGGCTCTATCTGGAGGACTTCACGCCCGGCATGGTGGTCAGGCACGCGCTGCGCAAGACCATCACCGAGAGCGACAACGTCCTGTTCTCGGCCATGACGCTCAATCCTCAGCCGCTGCACATCGACTTTGATTTCGCTGAGAAGTCGGAGTGGGGCAAGCCGCTGGTCAACTCGCTCCTCACGCTCGGCCTGATGATCGGCATTTCCGTGCATGAGACGACGCTCGGCACGACTGTGGCCAATCTGGGCATGGGCGAGACAGCCTTCCCCCACCCGCTCTTTCACGGCGACACGATCCGCGTCGAGACGGAAGTGAAGACCGTGCGCGAGTCACGCTCCAGGCCCGATCGCGGGATCGTCGCCTTCGAGCACAGGGCCTATAACCAGCACGAGGTGCTGGTGGCCCGCTGCCTGCGCCAGGCCATGATCCTGAAGAGGCCGGACTGATGCGGTCCCTGCTCTTCGTCCCGGCGGATTCGGAGAAGAAGCTGCAAAAGGCGCTCGGCGTCGGTGCCGACGTCCTGATCCTGGACCTGGAGGATTCCGTGGCGCCGGCGCGCAAAGCGCTGGCGCGGCAGATCGCGGCGGACTTCATCCGCGACCATCGAAACACCGTGGCGGCCCGTCTCTATGTCCGGGTGAATGCCCTTGCGAGCGGCATGACCGACGATGACCTCGCCGCCGTCATACCGGCCGCGCCCGCCGGCGTCATGCTGCCCAAGACTGCGGGCGGGCAGGACGTGACGCTGCTTTCGGTGAAGCTGCGCGTGCACGAAGCCGAATGCAACGTTGAGGACGGCACTACGCGCATTCTCCCGATCGTCACGGAAACGGCGGCGGCCGTCTTCGCCGCTGGCACCTATGCCGGGTCGAGCGCGCGCCTTGCCGGCCTCACCTGGGGCGCGGAGGACCTGTCGGCCGAAATCGGCGCGCGAACGGCACGCGACGAGGCG
>NZ_JBHSUM010000300.1:0-1323 GCF_042660605.1 Nitratireductor sp. GCM10026969 | reverse complement strand
CGGGCGCCCACCATGGCTACCGCCGGCTCGCTCAGGAGTTCGGCTCGGCCCTTGACCGCGAGTAGGGGCGGGGGATGGTCCGCCCGTGCCAGGAGCGCGGGATAGTGCGGCTCGCCGATCGCCACGAACCAGGCGCCCATGCGCTCGGCCGCTTCCAGTTCGGCGTCGATCTCGTCCGGCGACGGGATCCGGATCCGCCGCGCACCGCCTCTGCGGGCAAGTTCGGGAAGCGCTTCAAGGGCTGCTTCGGCCGAGCCGAACCGGTTGATGAGATCACGGAAGCTGACCGGGCCGACGTTCTCCGTGCGGATGAGGCGCAGCCAGGCCCGGCGCTGCCGGTCGTCGAGCCGGCGTCCCGTGCCGGTGCTCACCCCTTCGCCCCGATGCGGGATTCGCGCCCCTGCGCCAACCGGGCGATATTGCTGCGGTGCTTCAGAAAAACCAGGAGACTGAGCACGGTGAAGAGTTGGGCCGGCTGCACCAGCCCCATGAAAAACAGCGCCACCGGCACGCAGACCGCCGCCACCAGCGCCGCCAGCGAGGAGTAGCGCGTGGCAAAGGCCGTGCCGAGCCACGCGACGGCGAAGACCAGCGCGCCCTGCCAGGCGACGGCGATGAGGATGCCGAGGTAGGTCGCCACCCCTTTGCCGCCCTTGAAACCGATCCAGACGGGGAAGAGATGGCCGAAAAAGGCGCCGAAGCCTGCAAGAAGCGCATATTCGCCGCCAAAGGCGCCCGCCAGGAGCACGGCAGCGGTGCCCTTCAGCGCGTCGAGCAGAAGTGTGAGCGCGGCAAGCCCCTTGCGCCCGGTGCGCAGAACATTCGTGGCGCCGATATTGCCGGATCCGATGTTGCGCACATCACCCAACCCGGCCAGCCGGGTGATCAGAACGCCGAAGGGAATGGAGCCGAGCAGGTAGCCGGCGATCACCGCCGCAAGCAGGGCGGGCAACGCTGCCTGCCAGTGTGTCGGATCCGGCATGTCTTCTCCTCCGTGCCCCTCGTCCTTCGTCCGCGGAAAGCCGCGGACGCGTTCACCGCCTGTCCGGGCTCAGTTTACGTCCGCCGCTGCGCGCGCGAAATCCATTTCCTGTTTAAACATCAGGTCGAATATACAGTGCGGCCTGCAACCATCGTGTGCAAGACCCGACCCTGCATGCGCGCGCCCTCGAAGGCGGTGTTCTTGGAACGGGAGCGGATATCGGCCTCGCGCACCAGCCAGGGCGCGTCGATGTCGATGACGGCGAGGTCGGCCGGGGTGCCCGGCTTCAACGTGCCGCCGGGCAGCCCGAAGAGCCGGGCCGGCGCCGTCGACAGCGCCTC
>NZ_JBHSUM010000299.1:0-1340 GCF_042660605.1 Nitratireductor sp. GCM10026969 | reverse complement strand
GCCCGCGCCTTTCGCAGAGCCTGCGGCCCGCCGCCGATGCCGGTCGACGTGCCTTCCTCGACGAGCGTGTTCCACTCGCCGCACCCGTCGCACTTGCCCGCCCAGCGGGCGTGCACGGTGCCGCAATTCTGGCAGACGAACTGGATGCGGGGTTTGGCCATCAGGAGGCGGTCCTGTCGGCGATTGTGGTCGCATGTACGCGCGTCATCCCGGAAGCCGGAGCAGAGCGGAGGCTATCCGGGATCCATTCCGGACCACCGAAGAGTCCCGGAATGGAGGCCGGCTCGCGGTCGCAAAGCTCCCTTGGCCGGGATGACGGCTGACAGAGTTCCTCGCGGCAAATCAGCATCCCGTTACGCTTCGCCCCCCACATATTCGCGATGATACCGCTGCCCCAGCGACGTCAGCAGCTCGTAGGCGATGGTGCCGGCCGCCGCGGCGACGCTGTCGATGGGCATGTTCGGCCCGAAAAGCTCGATGTGGTCACCCACCGCGACATCATCGGCGCCGAGGTCGGTGACGTCGAAGAGCGTGAGGTCCATCGTCACGCGGCCCAGCACCGGCACGGCCTGTCCGTGGAAGAAACCGCTCGCGCCGCCGTGTACCGCGCGCAGAGGCACGCCGCCGCCGGAGGCGGCGCGGTGATAGCCGTCGGCATAACCGGTCGAGGCGACGGCGATGATCGTGTCGCGGGCAAGAGGCGTGGCGCCGTAGCTCACCGTCTCGCCGGCCTTGGCGCGTCTGACCTGCGCGATGCGCGCCTCGGCGGTGACCACCGGGCGCATGGGATTGGGCTTGGCCCCGCTCGGTGCGCCGCCGTAAAGGGCGATGCCCGGCCGGGTGACGTCACACAGGAAATCGCCGCCCAAAAAGATGCCGGCGGAATTGGCGAGACTTGATTCGATTTCTGGAAAAAGCGCCCGAAGGGTCTGAAAGGATTCGCATTGTCGCCGATTCATCGGGTGATCCGGCGCATCCGCACAGGCCAGATGGCTCATCACCAGGATGGGCGTGAGCGCGCGCGTCAGGGTGTTCTCCTCGGCGAGCGTGCGCGCGCGTTCGGCTGTCAGGCCAAGCCGGTTCATGCCCGTTTCCAGGTGGATCGCGCAGGGACGGGGGTCTTCACCGTTCCAGCCATGGGCTTCCCAGGTCGACAGGTCGCTTTGCGAATTGAGAACGGGCACGAGTCGCGCCTCGCGATAGACGGCGGCGGCCTCCGTCCCGAACAGCCCGTTGAAGACAAAGATCTGCGCCTCGGGCAGGACGGCGCGCAAGGCCAGCCCTTCGTGCGGCAGCGCCACGAAGAAGCGCCGGCAGCCCGCGGCCCAAAGCGTGCGGGC
>NZ_JBHSUM010000298.1:0-1356 GCF_042660605.1 Nitratireductor sp. GCM10026969 | reverse complement strand
GCATGGCTTTCGGCCTCCGCGCGGCTGGCGGCGCTGACGATCATGGCCGCCAGGCGGCCGAAGGGCGGCAGGACAGCGCGCTCGCGCTCGGCAATCTCGCGTTCATAGAAGGTCTCGGCATCGCCGCAGACCAGCGCCCGCATGACCGGATGTTCCGGCTGGTAGGTCTGCAGGAGACCGGTGCTCTTCCTGCCCGAGCGGCCGGCACGGCCCGTCACCTGGGAAAGGAGCTGGAAGGTGCGCTCGGCGGCACGCGGGTCGCCATTGGCAAGCCCGAGATCCGCATCCACCACACCCACCAGCGTCATGCCCGGGAAGTTGTGCCCCTTGGCGACGAGCTGCGTGCCGACGACGATATCCGCCTCCCCTTCGGCGATGGCTTCAAGCTCCAGCCGCAGCCGCTTCACTCCGCCCATCGTGTCCGAGGAAAGCACGATGGTGCGGGCGTCCGGAAAATGCCGGTCCACCTCCTCGGCGATACGCTCCACGCCGGGCCCGCAGGGAACCAGATGGTCTAGCGTCCCGCATTCCGGGCAGGCCTCCGGCTGCGCCTCGTTGTGTCCGCAATGATGGCAGACGAGCTGCCGGCGGAAACGGTGCTCCACCAGCCAGGTCGAACAGTTGGGACATTGGAAGCGGTGCCCGCAGACCCGGCACAGCGTCAGCGGCGCGTAGCCGCGGCGGTTGAGGAAGAGCAGCGCCTGCTCCCGGCGCGCCAGCGTGTCGCCGATCGCCTCGATCAACACCGGCGACAGGAAGCCGCCGCGCGCCGGCGGGGCCTTGCGCATGTCGATCGCCGAAAGGTCCGGCATGGCCGCTTCGGCAAAGCGCGCCGGCAGCACGATGCGGTCGTAGCGCCCCTGGTCGGCGTTGACGCGGCTTTCCAGCGACGGCGTTGCCGAGGCGAGCACCACCGGGAAATCCCCGAAGCGTGCCCGCACCACGCTCATGTCGCGGGCGTTGTAGAAGACCCGGTCCTCCTGCTTGTAAGCCGGGTCGTGCTCCTCGTCGACGACGATCAGGCCCAACTCGCGGAAGGGCAGAAAGAGCGCCGAGCGTGCTCCGGCAACCACGCGCACCTGCCCCTCCGCAACCTGCCGCCAGACGCGCTCGCGCTTCCTCGGGGCGAGGTCCGAGTGCCATTCCGCCGGCTTCGCCCCGAAGCGATCGTGAAAGCGCTCGAGGAAAGCCTGGGTGAGCGCGATCTCCGGCAGGAGGATGAGCACCTGACCGCCTCTTTCCAGCGCCGCCGCCACGGCCTCGAAATAGACCTCGGTCTTGCCCGACCCGGTCACCCCGTCGAGAAGGGTGACGCCGAAGCCGTCGGCGGCCGCCTTCTCGCGCAGGCGCTCGGCC
>NZ_JBHSUM010000297.1:0-1372 GCF_042660605.1 Nitratireductor sp. GCM10026969 | reverse complement strand
CGCTGCTGCTGCTCGGGCTTGCCGCACTCGCCGCCTTCATCTTCTTCCAGCGCCGCGCCCGGCTGCACGAGCGCATCGCCTTCCAGCGCCAGGCGCAGGAGCAGCTTGAACGGCGCGTCGAGGAGCGGACCGCCGATCTGGCGCTCGTCAACCGCCGGCTGGAGAAAGAGGTGGCGGAGCGGCGCGATGCCGAAAACCGGCTGCGCCAGACCCAGGCCGATCTCGTGCAGGCCGGCAAGCTCGCCGCGCTCGGCCAGATGTCGGCGGCTCTCAGCCACGAATTCAATCAGCCGCTCGGCGCGGTGAAGACCTATGCCGACAATGCCGCCATCCTGATCGAGCGCAGCCGCCTCGATGAGGCGCGCGACAATGTGATGCGGATCTCGGGCCTGACCGACCGGATGGCGGCGATCAGCCGTCACCTGCGCAATTTCGCCCGCAAGCCGAACCAAAAGCTCGGCCCCGTGGCGGTCGGCGAGGTGGTCGGCGACGCGCTGGAGCTTCTGGAAGGGCGGCTGAAGGTGGCGCGGGTGAAGGTCGCCGTCGACCTCGGCCCGGAGCCGCTGGCGGCCCGCGCCGGACCGGTGCGCCTGCAGCAGGTGCTCGTCAATCTCCTCTCCAACGCCGTCGACGCGGTGGAGGGCCAGCCCGAAAGGATCGTCGCCCTGACGGCTCGCGCCGAGGGCGAGGAGGTGCTGATCACGGTGCGCGACAACGGGCCGGGCGTGCCGGAGGCCATTCGCGAGCGCATCTTCGATCCCTTCTTCACGACCAAGGGCGTGGGCAAGGGGCTGGGTCTCGGCCTGTCAATCTCCTACAACATCGTGAAGGATTTCGACGGCACCCTCGCGCTTGCCGAACATCCCGAGGGCGGCGCGGTCTTCACTGTCGCGCTGCACAGGGCCGAGGTCGCCGCCCGCGAGGCCGCCGAATGAGCGCGGGGCAGATATTGCTCGTCGACGACGAGGAGGAGCTGCGCCGCTCGGCCGCGCAATCGCTTGACCTTGCCGGCTTTACGGTGACGGGTCTCGACGGGGCCGAGCGCGCCCTGGAGCGGGTCGGCTACGGCTTCAACGGCATCGTCGTCACCGATATCCGCATGCCCGGCATCGACGGTATGACGCTGATGAGCCGCATCCGCGAGATCGACGCCGACATCCCGGTGATCCTGATCACCGGCCACGGCGACGTGCAGCTCGCCGTCAAGGCGATGCGGGAAGGCGCCTACGATTTCATCGAGAAGCCGTTCAAGGCCCAGCATCTCGGCGACATCGCCGCGCGCGCGCTCGACCGCCGCTCGCTCATTCTGGAAAACCGCCGCCTGCGGGCGGCCGCTGGCAAGCGCGACGACGTCGAGGCGCGGCTGCCCGGC
>NZ_JBHSUM010000296.1:0-1374 GCF_042660605.1 Nitratireductor sp. GCM10026969 | reverse complement strand
AATCGAAGGAGGCCCTTGCGGCTGGCGATCACGGCATCCCGTTCGCCATCGTGCGCGGGCGCCTCGGCGGCAGCGCCATGACGGCGGCGGCGGTGAATGCACTCGCGAGGGCGGGCCTATGAGCGGACGGCTGATCGGAGTCGGCACCGGGCCGGGCGACCCGGAGCTCATCACGCTCAAGGCGATCAAGGCGCTGGCGCAGGCCGACGTCGTCGCCCATTTCGCCAAGCGGGGGCGCATGTCCAATGCGCGGGCGATCGTGGCGCGTTACATCCAACCCGACGTGGTGGAACTGCCGCTTCTCTATCCGGTAACGACCGAGATCCCCAAGGACGACCCGGCCTATCAGCGCGCCATCGAGGCGTTCTACGAGGAGTCCGCCCGAGCCATTGCGGCGCATCTTGAGGCCGGCCGCACGGTCGCCGTGCTGAGCGAGGGCGACCCGCTCTTCTTCGGCTCCTATATGCACCTGCATGTGCGGCTCGCGGGCCGCTATCCGACCGAAGTGATCGCCGGCGTCACGGCGATGTCCGGCTGCTGGTCGGCGGTCGGCCTGCCGATCGCCCAGGGCGACGACGTGCTGTCGGTGCTGCCCGGCACGTTGCCCGAGACGGAGCTGACAAGCCGGCTGGCGAGCGCGGACGCTGCGATCGTCATGAAGGTGGGACGCAACCTGCCGAAGATCCGCCGCGCGCTGGCAGGCGCCGGCAAGCTGGATGAGGCGATGTTCGTCGAGCGGGGCACGATGGAATCAATGGTTGCCATGCCCCTCGCCGACAAGCCGGATGACAAGGCAGCCTATTTCTCCATCGTGCTCGTGCCCGGCTGGCGAGAGCAAGACGAAGACGCCGACGCTGCCCCCTCACCGGCCCGCTTCGCGGGCCACTCCGGATCAGATCCGGGGCAGGAAGAGCACCCTACGTCGCGGCCGGCGGCTTCTCTCCCCCGCGAAGCGGGATCGGTGAGTGCGAGCAGCGCTGCAGCCGCTGGCGCCCTCGCAGAACCGAGGAACCGGCCATGACCGGCAGCCTCACCGTCATTGGTCTCGGCCCCGGCAATCCCGACCAGACGACACCGGAAGCGCGCGCCGCGATCAAGGCGGCGAGCGATTTCTTCGGCTACGGCCCCTATCTCGACCGGCTGGAGCTTGCGCCGGACAAGACGCGCCACGCCTCTGACAATCGCGAGGAGCTCTCCCGGGCCCACGCCGCGCTCGAAATGGCGGCTTCGGGCCGCAGCGTGGCGGTCGTCTCGGGCGGCGATGCCGGTGTCTTCGCCATGGCTGCGGCGATATGCGAGGCGATCGAGCAAGGCCCCGCGACGTGGCGCGAGATCGACTTCCACGTCGTGCCCGGCATCACCGCCATGCTCGCC
>NZ_JBHSUM010000295.1:0-1378 GCF_042660605.1 Nitratireductor sp. GCM10026969 | reverse complement strand
CGCTGGTGCCGCGCGGCGCCGCCGAGGTCGTCGTTCTGACACCTCCCGTCGACGAGGAGCATGCAGCCGTGCTCGCCCTCCTCGCCGATGGCGAGGCGTGGTCGAGTTCGGCACTGGCGCTCGCTCTCGGCGCCAGCCAACGCACGTTGCAGCGGGCACTGGAACAGCTTGCGGCGGCGGACAAGGTGCAGTCGTTCGGTCGCGGGCGCGCCCGCCGCTGGATGACTCCGCCCGTGCCGGGATTCCCGACGATTTTGTTACTCCCTGCTCCAGTGCCGAACGGCTAGGATCGGAGCATGATGAATTGGGATGCAAAGACGATGAAACAATCTGCAGCTGAAGTCCTCCATGAATACGGTCCTTTTCCGGGGGTCGAGGGCGTGCACGGCGTCACGTTCGATGGCCAGTATGTCTGGTTCGCCTCTGGAGACAAACTGAACGCGCTCGATCCGGCAAGCGGCAAGACGGTGCGCTCCATCGATGCCGCCGCGCATGCCGGAACGGCTTTCGACGGCGAGCATCTGTTTCAGATCGCAGAGGCGCGCATCCAGAAAATCGACCCCGAGACCGGGCGCGTGCTCGCCACGATCCCGGCGCCCGGCGGCGGCGCTGACTCGGGACTTGCCTGGGCCGAAGGGACGCTGTGGGTGGGACAGTACCGGGAGCGAAAGATCCATCAGGTCGATCCGCAATCCGGTGCTGTCCTGCGCACCATCGAGTCCAACCGCTTCGTCACCGGGGTAACCTGGGTCGACGGGGAGCTTTGGTGCGGCGCATGGGAAGGCGACGAGAGCGAGTTGCGGCGCATCGACCCCGATACGGGCGCGCTTCTGGAGAGGCTCGAAATGCCGCTCGGAGCGGGCGTGTCGGGACTCGAGTCCGACGGCGAAGACCGGTTCTTCTGCGGCGGCGGAAAAAGCGGCAGGCTACGCGCCGTCCGCCGGCCCGCACGAAGCGCCTCGACCGAAGACGGCTCCGAGGCTCCCGCCGGCTCAACGGCCGAATAAGCGGCCCGGGACGTCAACTCGGGGTAGACCGGATGGCGACGGACCTTTCTCCACGCCTTCTCGCCATTGTGGACGCACTGCCGCTGCGGGAAGGCATGCGCGTCCTGGAGATCGGATGCGGGCCGGGCACGATGGCGCGTGAAATCGCACGCCGGATCGGCGACGGGCACGTCCTGGCCATCGACCGGTCGGCCAAGGCGATTATACAGGCCCGCACCGCATCCAAGGCGGAGATCGCGTCCGGGCGGCTTACGCTGCGCGAGGTCGCCGCCGAAGACCTGGAATTGAGCGCCGGCGATACGCCGTATGACATCGCGGTAGCCGTGCGCGTGGGCGCCCTGGACGGGCGCGATCCGGAAGCCGGGCGGCGG
>NZ_JBHSUM010000294.1:0-1382 GCF_042660605.1 Nitratireductor sp. GCM10026969 | reverse complement strand
GCCGGCATTTCCTGTCCGGCCGCGGCGGGCTTCTGCTGCGGCTCGGCCGACCGGTTGGGCTGGCGCACGGCCGAAGGCGGCGCGGAGATTTCCGCCGCCGACTTGTCGATGCCGGTGGCAACGACGGAGACACGGATGACCCCTTCCAGCTCCTCGTCGAAGGTGGCGCCGAGGATGATGTTGGCCTCGGGGTCGACCTCCTCGCGGATGCGCGTTGCCGCCTCGTCCACCTCGAACAGCGTCAGGTCGCGCCCGCCGGTGATTGAGATCAGGAGGCCCCTGGCACCGCGCATCGAGGTCTCGTCGAGCAGCGGATTGGCGATCGCGGCTTCCGCCGCCGCCATGGCGCGGCCCTCGCCCGACGCCTCGCCGGTACCCATCATCGCCTTGCCCATCTCGCGCATCACCGAGCGCACGTCAGCGAAGTCGAGGTTGATGAGACCTTCCTTGACCATCAGGTCGGTGATGCAGGCAACACCGGAATAGAGCACCTGGTCCGCCATGGCGAAGGCGTCGGCAAAGGTCGTCTTGTCGTTGGCGATGCGGAAGAGGTTCTGATTCGGGATGACGATCAGCGTGTCGACGCACTTCTGCAGTTCCTCGATGCCGGAGTCGGCGATCTTCATCCGCCGCTGGCCCTCGAAATGGAACGGCTTGGTGACCACGCCGACGGTGAGGATCCCCTTCTCGCGGGCCGCGCGCGCCACCACGGGGGCCGCCCCCGTGCCCGTGCCCCCGCCCATACCCGCGGTGACGAAGCACATGTGCGTCGACGACAGGTGATCCATGATCTCGTCGATGCATTCCTCGGCCGCCGCCTGGCCCACCTCCGGCTGCGATCCGGCGCCGAGCCCCTCGGTGACGTTCGCGCCAAGCTGGATGAGGCGCTCGGACTTGGACATGGTGAGCGCCTGCGCGTCGGTGTTCGCCACCACGAATTCCACGCCCCGCAGACCGGCCGTGATCATGTTGTTGACGGCATTGCCGCCGCCGCCGCCGACACCGAATACGGTGATCCTGGGCTTCAGCTCGGTAATATCCGGCTTTTGCAGATTAATGCTCATATCCTCGTCCTTTCCGCCTTTTCCGCCGCCTCGCCGATGCGGCTTGTATGGGGCCTTCCCCCGTCAAAAACTCTCACGCAACCATTGACTGACGCGCTGGAACCGCCCCCCGGTCCCGGTCGCGCGGGTCAAGAAACCGCCCTTGGACATGCGGCTTTCGAAATCCGCCACCTGCGGATAGATCAGAAGCCCGACGGGCACGGCAAAGGCGGCTCCCTTCGCTGCCTCGGGCAATCCCTTCACGCCAAGCGGCCGCCCCAGGCGCACATTGCGCCCCAGGAGCCGCCGCGCCGCCTCGGGCAAGCCGGTGAGCTGGCT
>NZ_JBHSUM010000293.1:0-1390 GCF_042660605.1 Nitratireductor sp. GCM10026969 | reverse complement strand
AAAGCGCCTGCCGCTCTGTGCTGGCGATCCTGAACGAATCCCGTTTCGCGCCCCTCTTCGCGCCCGGCTCGCGCGCCGAGGTTTCCGTCATGGGCGAGCTGACCGTCGGCGGCGTGCGTCGCGCGGTCGCCGGCAAGGTGGATCGGCTGGCGGCGACGGAGGATCGCGTCCTGATCGTCGACTACAAGACCAATCGCCCCGCCCCCGGCACCCTTTCCGAAGCGCCGCTGCCCTATGTCGCTCAGCTCGCCCTTTACGCGGAGTTGTTGAAGCCACTCTATCCGGGCAAGGCCGTCGAGGCCGCCCTGCTCTTCACCGAGGCACCGCGCCTCCTCCCCGTGCCGGACGAGGCGCTGGCGTCCGCCCTTGCCCGGCTCACGAGAGCGTGAGAAAAGGGCGCTTGAACTCTTATACGCCGCTTCCCACATCCCGGAGCGACTCTTGTTTTCTCAAGGAGAGGCTGATGGCCACCGTCACTGTCGACAACAATAACTTCCAGTCCGATGTGCTGCAGGCAAGCGAACCCGTGGTGGTGGACTTCTGGGCGGAATGGTGCGGACCGTGCAAGATGATCGCCCCCGCGCTCGAGGAGATCTCGACCGAGCTGAACGGCAAGATCAAGGTCGCCAAGCTCAACATCGACGAGAATCCGGAGCTCGCCGCACAGTATGGCGTGCGCTCGATCCCCACGTTGATGATCTTCAAGGACGGTGAAGTGGCCGACATGAAGGTGGGCGCCGCACCCAAGACGGCCCTTTCGGCCTGGATCGGCGGCGCGGTCGCGTGAGGCTGTCCCGTTCCATGAACTTCAGGCAAAAGGCCCGGCTGATGTCGGGCCTTTTTCTTGTTGCGGTTCGGAATTTTCCTTTGACCGTCGGCGTTTGAGGACCGCTGGTACTACTCCGGCGGCGTGCCGTTTTCGGCAAGCACCTCGCCGACGAGGTATAGTGAACCGCCGATCAGGATCCGGGGCGGTGTCTCGCCTTCCCAGGTATCGGCAAGCAGCTTCAACGCATTGGCGACCGAGTTGACCGGTTCCGCGGACAATCCGGCCTCGCCGGCGCGGGCGGCCAGTTCGCTGTTGGGCACGCCCGCCTCGCTGCTTCTCACCGGAACCGTGTAGACATGCCGCGCCATGCCCTGGAAGGCATGGAAATAGCCGGTCTGGTCCTTGGTGCTCAGCATCCCGGCGATGAGGATAAGCGGGCGCGGCCGCCGTTCCTCCGATTCCGCCAGCGCCTCGGCGATCACGGCGCCCGCGCCCGGATTGTGCCCGCCGTCAATCCAGATCTCCGCGCCTTGAGGCGCCAGCGCCGAAAGCCGGCCCTCGGGCATGGCCTGCAGGCGTCCTGGCCATGAGACCGCCGTCATGGCGCGCTCGGCCGTCCGG
>NZ_JBHSUM010000292.1:0-1394 GCF_042660605.1 Nitratireductor sp. GCM10026969 | reverse complement strand
CGGCTGCCGTCCGCGCCCCGCGGCCGCGGCCCTATTACGCTGGCCAGCTCGATCCCGAGTTCCTCCCGCAAACGGTGCCCTACGATGGCCCGCATGCGCCGGGTACGGTGGTGGTGGATACCGGAAGGCGCTTCCTTTACCTGGTCGAGGAAGGTGGCGTGGCACGCCGCTACGGCGTCGGCGTCGGCAAGCCGGGGTTCGAATGGGCCGGCACGCACCACGTCAGCCAGAAGCGTGAATGGCCGGACTGGCGCCCGCCCGCGGAGATGATCGCGCGGGAGAAGCGCAAGGGCCGCGCTCTGCCGACCTTCGTCAAGGGCGGGCCGCAGAACCCGTTGGGCGCGCGCGCCCTCTATCTGGGCTCCACGCTCTACCGCATCCACGGCACCAACGCCCCCTGGACGATCGGCAAGGCCGTCTCGTCGGGATGCATCCGGATGCGCAACGAGGATGTGATAGAATTGTATCGGCGTGTTCCCGTCGGCGCCAAGGTCGTGGTAATCTGATTCGCAGTTGAACGGGGGATGGGCCCGGTCGAGGGGTTTTGCCGGACCATCTGAAAAGGCAGCATCTTGGAAGAGGTGCTGCCTTTTCCTATTCGGCAGCGACGATTTCCGGACCGGGATCGGGCAGGCCCTCGGGCTTCGGCCCGCCATAGGCCCAGTCGACGAGTTCGACCGTATGCACGACCGGAAGCCGCGCGGCCGCGGCGATCTGCGTGATGCAGCCGATATTGCCCGTGGCGACGAGATCCGCGCCGGTGGCCTCGATGCTCTTCACCTTGCGGTCGCGCAAGCGGCGCGCGATCTCCGGCTGCAGGATGTTGTAGGTGCCGGCCGAGCCGCAGCACAGATGCCCCTCGCGCGGCTCCTTCACGGTGAAGCCCGCGCGCGCAAGCAGCGCCTTCGGCTCGCGCGTGATCTTCTGGCCGTGCTGCATGGAGCAGGCGGAATGATAGGCGACGGTAAGGCCCGGCGCATTCTCCGGCTCCGGCAGATCGAGCCCGGCAAGATACTCGGTGATGTCCTTGGCCAGCGCGGAGACGCGCGCGGCCTTGTCCGCATAAGCAGGATCCTGCCGCAGCATATGGCCGTAATCCTTGATGGTCGTCCCGCAGCCCGAAGCGGTGATGACGATCGCATCGAGCCCGCCGCCTTCGATTTCCCGTATCCAGGCATTGACGTTGCGCCGGGCGAAGGCATGCGCCTCGTCCTCCCGGCCCATGTGATGGACGAGGGCGCCGCAGCAGCCTTCGCCTTCCGCCGCCACTGTCTCGATCCCGAGGCGGGCGAGCAGCCGCGCCGTTGCCGCATTGATGCCGGGATCGAGCACGGATTGCGCGCAGCCGCCGAGCACGGCGACCCGACCCTGCGGCGCACCTTTCGGCGACGCCG
>NZ_JBHSUM010000291.1:0-1447 GCF_042660605.1 Nitratireductor sp. GCM10026969 | reverse complement strand
GACTGCACGGCCGGCGCGACCGCCGGCGCCGAGATCTTCATCGTCGAGGGTGATTCGGCCGGCGGCTCGGCCAAGCAGGCGCGCAACCGCGCCACCCAGGCGGTCCTGCCGCTGCGCGGCAAGATCCTGAACGTCGCCAGCGCCGGGTCGGGGAAGCTCGCCGCCAATCAGCAGATCTCCGACATCATCCAGGCGCTCGGCTGCGGAACACGCGCGAAATACCGCGAGGACGACCTGCGCTACGAGCGCATCATCATCATGACCGACGCGGACGTCGACGGCGCCCACATCGCTTCCCTCCTCATCACCTTCTTCTATCAGGAGATGCCGCAGCTCATCGCTGGCGGGCACCTCTTCCTGGCCGTGCCGCCGCTCTACAAACTCAGCCAGGGCGGCAAGACCATGTACGCGCGCGATGATGCCCACAAGGAGGAACTGCTCGCCACCGAATTCACCGGCCGCGGCAAGATCGAGATCGGCCGCTTCAAAGGCCTCGGCGAGATGCTGCCCAGGCAGCTCAAGGAAACGACCATGGCCCCGGAGCACCGCACCCTCCTGCGCGTGGAGATCCTGGAAGCGGCCGATGCGACCAAGCTCGCCGTCGAAGCCTTGATGGGCACCAAGCCCGAGGCCCGCTTCCGCTTCATCCAGGAAAACGCCGAGTTCGTCGAGGAACTGGATATCTGATTGCCAACGGCCCTGCTCTCGCCCGTTGGCGATTGGCGGCATACACCGCGCGATCGTCCACCGCGCGATCGTCATCCTCGGGCTTGACCCGAGGACCCATGCCTGAACCCTCCAACCGGTAAAACGGTCGAGGGCACGCTGGGATAAGTGCTTCAGGCGGCCGCCAGCGCCAGGGCCTGCGCGCGCGCGTTCTCGCGCAGGCTTTCCAGATGAATGCGCTTCAAAAGCCCGGCAAGGGCCTCCCGGTCGGCCTGCCGGCCCGCCGGGGCCTTCTCCAGCGTTTGGAGCATATGCCAGGACACTTCCTGCGGCCCGGCCACCCGTTTGCCGACGGCGATCTCACGCCACATGGAGAGCGCGGCCAGAAGCGGTGCATGGGTCACCGGCTCGAGCCCGGCCCGCGAAAGAAGCGCGGTGAGCGCGGCTTGCCTGCCGCCCTTCAAGAGCGCCTGAACACGCGTCTCGCTCTGCCTCGCCAGCGCCACCAGCGCGGCGCCAAAAAAGTCGATCTTGCCGTACGCCACCGTGCGCACCAGGAAACGCGAGGTCAGGTCGCCGCGGAGGCGCAAGTGCTCCACCAGCGCCCCGTGCTCGCGCCGGTCGATTGCATCGATCAGCGTGATGGAAGCCGTCACGCACGCCTCCCGCGCCAGCTTCTCGGCCCGTTCCGGCCCCATCAGCGCCAGGACCAGAGGGGCTGCCGACAGCGCCTCCCCCACGCGCACCACAAGCATGTGCCGGCAATCCGGGGGCAGGTCCC
>NZ_JBHSUM010000290.1:0-1494 GCF_042660605.1 Nitratireductor sp. GCM10026969 | reverse complement strand
GCCCGGCACACCGCCTCAGAACCGCGCACCCGTTTCGGAAGACCAGCGCTCTGCATCCCGCGTCGAGAAAGCGCCCCCCGCCGACAGGGAAGAGCCGCAAATGCCCAGGGTCGAGGCGGACCTCTGGGCAGCGCCGCGTGCGCGCACGGAGCCGGAAGTTCCGACCCGGGAGCCGGCGCGGACGGACCACGCCGGGAAAGGCGGCACCGACGAGACGGTTCCCGCCCCCGCCGTGCCGGACGAAACGCCCGCTCCCCACCGCCGGTCAGAGGCTTCCATCGAAGACGAGATGAGCCGGCTGCTCGACGACCTGTCCGAGGAGCGCGACAAGAAGGCCTGAGCGTCGCCTACTTCGCCTTGTCGCCCGCAAGCTTTTCCCGCAGCAACTTTCCCCGCCCCTCGCGCGTGACCTGGCGGGCGCGGCCGAAGGCCAGCGCGTCCTCCGGCACGTCGTGCGTGATCACGCTTCCGGAAGCGACATAGGCGCCGGCGCTGATCGAGACCGGCGCGACGAGGGAGGAATTGGTGCCGATGAAGGCGCCCGCCCCGATCTCAGTGCGATGCTTGTTGAAGCCGTCATAGTTGCAGGTGATGGTGCCGGCGCCGATATTCGCGCCCGCGCCGACGGAGGCGTCGCCGACATAGGAAAGATGCGGCACCTTGGCCCCCTCGCCGATGCGCGCCTTCTTCACCTCGCAGAAATTGCCGATCTTGGCCTTCTCCATAATTTCCGCGCCGGGCCGCAGCCGCGCGAAGGGACCGACCGTCGCGCCTTCCTCGACGCGCGCGCCTTCCAGATGCGAAAAGGCATGGATGCGCACATCGGAGGCGACCTCGACGCCGGGTCCGAACCAGACATTCGGCTCGATTACCGTATCGGCGCCGATCTGCGTGTCATGGGAAAAGAAAACGGTCTCGGGGGCAATCAGCGTCACGCCCGACAGCATCATCGCGCGCCGCGTCCGCGCCTGCCAGATCGCCTCGGCCTCGGCGAGCTGGGCACGGTCGTTGACGCCGTGGGCGCTTTCATGGCTCGTCTCGATGGCAACGACCGAAAGCCCGCGGCCGTTGGCGATCTCGACGACGTCGGTCAGGTAGTACTCGCTCTGGGCGTTGTCGTTGCCGATCAATTCCAGCAAGTCGAGCGCCCGCCGCCCGGAAAGCGCCATCAGGCCGCTGTTGCAGAAGCCGATTCGCCGTTCCGCCTCCGAGCAGTCCTTCTCCTCGCGGATCGCGACGAGCTGGCCACCGTTTTCGATCAGCCGTCCATAGCCGGCGGGTACGGGTGGGCGGAACCCGACCACGACCACGTCCGCATCCCCCACCAGCTTCGAACGCGCTTCCAAAAGCACCTCCGGCTCCAGCAGCGGATGGTCGCCGAACAGCACCAGTACATCGTCATAACCGCGGGCGAGCGCAGCGCGCGCGGCGAGCACGGCGTGGGCGGTACCCAGCCGCTCGCGCTGGACGTGCACTTCCGGCTTCACGCTGCCG
>NZ_JBHSUM010000289.1:0-1527 GCF_042660605.1 Nitratireductor sp. GCM10026969 | reverse complement strand
GCCCGGCCGCAGGCCCGGCGCCTCGGCGGGGCGCTTGCGCTCGATTTCGACGCCGACGCTGCCCGGACCGAGCTCCAGCTTCTCGACCCGCACAGTGACACGCACGACGCGCGGATCCGACAGCACATGGGCGGCCACCTGCTCGGCCAGGCTCTCGCTCAGTTCCACATGGCCGCGCGCAACGATTCCCCGGATGCCGTCCATGATGATGTCGTAGGAGACGACGTGGCGCATGTCCTGCGGATCGTCGGTAATGCGGCGCACCTCGGCGGTGACGTCGAAGCGCACCTTCTGCTGGCGCCCGTGCTCGAAGCTGTAGGCGCCGATCTCCACCGGCAGCACGAAGTCGCGCACGAAGATCTTGTCGGTGCCGAGCTTCGGGTCCACCGCCTCGGGCGAGTAGCCGCGCGCGGCAAGCAGCCGGTAATCGACGGCAGCGGAGTCGCCGGCCAGGCGCTCCTCGGGAATGAGCGCACGGATGCGCCTGACGCAATCGATGTCGATCGTCTTCGTGCGCTGCGAGCCGTCGCAAAGCGCACCCCGGAAGCCGAGGAAATTCGGTTCCAAAGGCAACACACGTGGGATGTCCGGCGCCTCCAGCGATCCGCCTAGCCCGGCCATGAGGCCATGGGCGCGTGCCGGGTTGATGAAATCGGGAATACGCTCTGGCGGCAGGTGGTCGAGCAGCCTGCCCCTGCCCTTTCCCGCCGTATCAACCATCGCGCCGTGGAAGCCACTTTCGGCAAGCGCGGGCAGGATGGCAAAATCCGGATCGCGGTCGGCGAAGAGGACGGCGACCAGTTTCACCCGTGGGGCGAGGCCTGCGAGCGCCCGCGCGCAGGCTGCCGCTTGGACGTCGGGAAGAAAGCCGATCTTCAGGTAGTCGACGCCGGTCTCGGCGATCTCCGTTGCGGCCAGGCGGATCGCCTCGGGGTCCATCGGCAGGTTGCCGCAGACGGCGCTGACGGGCCGGCGGCCGGCCACATGCGCGACCGTCTTGCGGATCTCGTCCAGGGCGACGGCGCCCAGCGCGCCGTCCTCCGGGTTCTTCAGGTCGATGATGTCGGCACCGCCGGCAAGAGCTGTCTCGGCCTCCTGCCGCCCGGTGACGCTGGCCAGAAACTTGGTCATCGAATGCACCTCGGGCGCCGCGAGGCGCCGGTTCGTGCATCAACGCGGCAACCGGCAATCCGGTTCACGCGTGAAATGGATCTAGGAGGGGTTGCGCAAGCTCTCAAACGCGCTACCATCATGAGCGGGCACCTCATCAACATTCTTTTGCGCGGTTTACGGGCCGTGCAGGACTTCAACGAGTCGAACTTGTGAAGAGCGCGGTGCCATACACTCTCCTTGCGTTTCTGTACCTTTTTCTTTTGAGCGTCAACGTCTCGCCCGCCCGTGCACAGGAGGATGCATCGGGGTCGGCAGGCGATGCGCACATCGAGATCCGGATCGGCTATCTCCGCGCGTATGCGCCGGAGCTGGCGCTGTCGGTTCTGGACATACCGCCGCGTGACGAGGGGGTTG
>NZ_JBHSUM010000288.1:0-1545 GCF_042660605.1 Nitratireductor sp. GCM10026969 | reverse complement strand
CCGGCCTCCGCCGCGCGCGCCATCGCCAGGAGCGCGACCACCGTCTTGCCCGCTCCGACGTCGCCCTGGAGCAGGCGCAGCATGCGTTCCGGGCGTGCCAGGTCTTCCTGAATGTCGGCGACTGCCCGTTCCTGCGACGGCGTGAGCGCGTAGGGCAGGGCGGCCCTCATGCACTCCGTGATCGTGCCGTCACCCTTGAGCGGCCTGCCGGCCAGCTTGCGCGTGCGTGGGCGCACCAGAGCGAGCGAGAGCTGGCTGGCCAGAAACTCGTCATAGGCGATGCGCTGCCATGCTTCGCCTTCGGGCGAGATGTCCTCGCTGTTCTGCGGAGCGTGCAGGCGACGCAGGGCGGCGCCGAAGGAGGGCAGGCCGAGGCGCTCCTGCACGGAGGCGTCCTGCCATTCCGGCAGGTCCGGCAGGCGTTCCAGCGCCTGGGCGACCGCACGGCGCAGGACCTTTGCCGAAAGGCCCGCCGTCAGCGGATAGACAGGCTCCAGCGGCGGCAGTGCGGCAGCTTCCTCCGCCGGCATGATATAATCCGGGTGGACCATGGACGGACGGCCGTTGAACCAGTCCATCCGTCCTGAAACCAGCACATGTCCGCCGATCGGCAGCTGCCGTTCGAGATAGGGCTGGTGGGCGTGGAAGAAGGTGAGGGCGATCTCGCCCGTGTCGTCGAATGCGAAGACCCGATAGGGGACGTTCTTCTTGCCGCGCGGCGGTGGCTGGTGCCGACCGACGGTCAGATCGAGCGTGACGATCGCTCCTTGCGGCGCGTGCGCCACCCCCGGCCGGTTGGTGCGGTCGATGAGCGAGTGCGGCAGAACGAACAGAAGGTCGCCCACCCGCAAGGGGCGGCCGGCGAGGTCCGCCGGCACGACATTGGCGATCAGCCCGGCAATCTTGCCGCCGATGCCGTCGAGGCTCGTGGCCGGGGCGAACAGGGGGTCGAGAAGCGAAGGACGCATACGGTCTATGCTTATGGAACAAAAGCCGCTGCGCAAGGCTGACAGCGCCCTTGTCACACGCTATATGCGCCACGCAGACTGAAAGGCATTGTGCTGATGACCGGAACCACCCGTTCGAGCGCCGATCTCGATCCGCGCAGGCGTCGCGCGCTCATACGCGCCTGGCGGCGCGGCATGCGCGAAGTGGATTTGGTGCTGGGCGGTTTCGCCGACAGGCATATCGCCGCCCTATCGGACGAGGATCTGGCGGTGTTCGAGGCCCTGCTGGAGGTTCCCGACACGACGCTCCTTCCCTGGGTGACCGGCGAAAAGGCGGTGCCGCAGCAATATGATACGGAGCTCTTTTCCCGCGTCCGCGTTTCCTGCGGCGCGCAAGGCTGAACAATCGGAATGACGGACCTGATTGAACCCATCGGCGTTGCGCGGGGCCGAAACGGCGCGGTGATCGTAGACGGTGTCGCCGACGGCTACGAGGCTTTCGCGCTTGCGCAACTGGCGGCGGAGATCGCGCCGGAGGGGCCGCTCGTCTTCGTGCTGCGCGACGGACAGCGCTTGCCCGCGGTTGCCGAGGCGCTGC
>NZ_JBHSUM010000287.1:0-1566 GCF_042660605.1 Nitratireductor sp. GCM10026969 | reverse complement strand
GCCGCGCGGGCCGTCCCGCGAGATCGAGGAGGCCCACGCGATCCAGCAGTTCTTCCGTGCGCGCGGCGCGGCGTTCTCGTGGACAGCCCGCCTGCGCCAGGCCATAGGCGATGTTCGCGGCAGCCGAGCGGCGCAGCATCACCGGCTCCTGAAACAGGAACGCGCGGCGCGTCGGGCGGGTTTCGCTGCGCCCTCCCCAACGCACGGTCCCCTCGGTAGGCGCGGTGAGCCCCATGCAGATTCGCAGGAGCGACGTCTTTCCGGAGCCGTTCGGGCCGACGACGAGGGTGGGCGCGCCGGAACCGAGGGTCAGGCTCACCCGGTCCAAGATAGCCGTCGCGCCGGCGCGCAACGACACCCGGTCGAGGACGAGAGGCAGGTCGCTGAGTGCGGCGCGCATCATCACCCCGCCCGTTGCTCGGACCACACGCGCACCCCCCAGGCGGCGGCATTGATGACGAGGATGAGGCCGATGAGGATGAGGCCGAGGCCCATGGCGAGCGGAAGGTTCCCCTTCGACGTCTCGAGAGCGATCGCCGTCGTCATGGTCCGCGTAAAACCTTCGATATTGCCGCCGACGATCATCACCGTGCCGACTTCCGCCGCCGCCCGGCCGAAGCCGGCCAGCATCGCGGTGATCAGGCTGAAGCGGCCGTCCCACAGCAGCGTCGCCACCCGGCCCGACGGCCCCACTCCCATGGCAGTGAGCTCGTCCCCATATTCGGTCCACAGGTCCTCGATGGTTTGCCGTGCCAGCGCGGCGACGATGGGAAGCACCAGAAGCGACTGGGCGATGATCATGGCGGTCGGCGTGAATAGGAGCCCCAGGGCGCCGAGCGGTCCTGAGCGCGACAGAAGCAGATAGACCGCGAGGCCGACCACGACAGGCGGCAGGCCCATGAACCCATTGAGCACGACGATGACCGCGTTGCGGCCGGGAAAGCGCGTCAGAGCCAGAATCGCGCCAAGCGGCAGGCCGACGAGCCCGGCGATGGCCGCGGCCGACAGGCTGACCATCAGCGACAGGCGCACGATCGCGAACAGCGTCGCATCACCGCTCGCAATAAGCTGCCACGCGCTCAAGCTTTCCTGCATGCGCACCTCCCGGCCGTCTTTTGCTGCAATTTTTCCGGAGGAGTCAAATATTTGAATTCAAGCTGAAATATGCATAGATATGCAGATGGATTTTCTGACCACCAGCGAAGCTGCGGAATATCTGCGCCTCGGCGAACGCAAGCTCTATGAGCTGGTCGCCGACAACGCCATCCCGTGCAGCAAGGTGACGGGCAAATGGCTGTTTCCGCGCCATGAGCTCGACCGCTGGGTGCTCTCCGGGCTCACGCGCCCTGAAGGCATGGTGCCGGCGGCACCCCCGCCGATCGTGGGAGGCAGCCAGGACGACCTGCTCGAATGGGCGTTACGCCAGTCCGGCTCCGGCCTCGCCTCTCTGACGGAAGGCACCGAGAGCGGTGTCGGCCGGCTGATGCGCGGCGAGGTCGCCGCCGCGGCCATCCATTTCCACGGCGAGGCGCTGGGCGCGGAGGCGAATATCGCCGCCGTGCGGGC
>NZ_JBHSUM010000286.1:0-1726 GCF_042660605.1 Nitratireductor sp. GCM10026969 | reverse complement strand
TATCAAGCGCGCGCACGGGGCGCACCGGCCGGCATGTCACGGTCACCGTGCCGGGCGGGCCGCTCGACATTCGCTGGCGCGAGGACGATCACGTGATCATGACCGGGCCGGCGGAATGGGAGTTTTCCGGCCACTTCGACCCCGCCACGGGTGCCTGGCAGCGCGAGACCGAGGGAGCGGCCTGATGGCGGTGGATGTCGTCACCTTCGGCTGCCGGCTGAACGCCTACGAGTCCGAGGTGATCAAGCGCGAGGCGGACGCGGCGGGTCTCGGCGCGCTCGATGGTGGGGCGGTAGTGATCAACACCTGCGCGGTGACGGCGGAAGCCGTGCGCCAGGCGCGCCAGGCGATCCGCAAGGCGCGCCGCGAGAACCCGGACGCCCGCATCATCGTCACCGGCTGCGCGGCGCAGACCGAGCCAGGCACCTTCGGCGCCATGGAAGAGGCGGATCTCGTCCTTGGCAACGAGGAGAAGCTTCAACGCCACAGCTATCGCGCGCTGCCTGAATTCGGGGTCAACAGTTTCGAGAAGGTGCGCGTCAACGATATCATGGAGGTGCGCGAGACCGCCTCGCACATGGTGGACGCTATCGAGGGCCGGGCGCGCGCCTTCGTGCAGGTGCAGAACGGTTGCGACCACCGCTGCACCTTCTGCATCATCCCCTATGGCCGCGGCAATTCGCGCTCGGTGCCGATGGGCGCGGTGGTCGACCAGGTGAGGCGGCTGGTGGAGAACGGCTACAGGGAAGTCGTGCTTACCGGCGTCGATTTGACGAGCTTCGGCGCCGACCTGCCGGGAAGCCCGCGCCTCGGCCGGCTGGTGCGCACTATCCTGCGGCAGGTGCCGGAGCTCGAGCGGCTCAGGCTTTCCTCGATCGATTCCATCGAGGCGGACGAGGATCTAATGGCCGCGCTCGCCGAGGAAGAGCGGCTGATGCCGCACCTGCATCTCTCCCTGCAGTCCGGCGACGACATGATCCTGAAGCGCATGAAGCGGCGGCATCTCAGGGACGATACCATCCGGTTCTGTGCGGAGGTGCGGCGGCTCAGGCCGGACGTCGTGTTCGGCGCCGACATCATCGCCGGCTTTCCGACCGAGACGGAGGCGATGTTCGAGAACTCGCTTCGAATCGTCGAGGAGTGCGGGCTGACGCATCTGCACGTCTTCCCTTTCTCGCCCCGCGAGGGCACGCCGGCGGCCCGCATGCCGCAGCTGCCGCGTGATGTCGTGAAGGCGCGGGCAGCGCGGCTGCGCGCTTCCGGCGAGGCGGCGTATCAGGCGCATCTGGCGGCGCTCGAGGGCACGCACCAGCGTCTCCTCGTGGAGCGCGCGGGACTCGGCCGCACGGAAGGTTTCACCCTCGCTGCCATCGAGGAGGGCCGGCCCGGCGAGATCGTCGACGGCGTCATCTCCGGGCATGACGGGGAGCGCCTCCTGGCGGTGCCCGCGGAGCGCGAAGCGGCTTGAAGAGCAAGATTTCATGGCTTTGAACTTCATCAAGAAGGTTTTCTCCTTCGGTAAGAAGGAGGTCGAGGAAAAACCGGCCGAGGAGGAGGTGCGTCCCGTCGAGCCGGGGGCCGAAGGAGTGCCGCAGCCGGCATCGGAAGCCGGCGCGCCGTCGGAACCCACGCCGGAGCCGGAAAAACCCCCGCAGCAGCCCGAGCCGGCTCCCGAACCGCAGGAGCCGGAAAAGCCGGAGCCCGAGATTCCGCCCGAGCCCGGCCC
>NZ_JBHSUM010000285.1:0-1746 GCF_042660605.1 Nitratireductor sp. GCM10026969 | reverse complement strand
GGCGCTGCTTGCCGCGGTGACATCAATGACGCGCAGACGCGGCGCACGCACCGCGACCTCCTCAAGCCCGGCGCTGCGCAAGGCCAGCAGATCCACGGCAGACAGCCTGCGGCCCGGCAAACTCGCCGGCCGTTCCGCCGCCATGTCTTCGCCGGCGCGGCGGATGCCTCTACCCGGAATGGCCTCGGCAAAGACTTGCACCATAGGCCCGCTGCAATCCACCAGATCTGCCTCCAGAACGCAGTCGCATCCCTCCGGCATCGCCTCCCCCGCCTCGACCCAGACCGGCGGAGACCCGAGCGGCACCGGCGCGTAGGCCGAGGCTCCCGCCAGATCGAGCGCGTGAAAGGCCCATCCGTCAATGACCGCGATGCTGCGCGGCGGCAGCGTGTCACGCAGCGGCTGCATCTCGGCAGCAATGCGGCCGAGCCCCTCGGAAAGCGGCAAATATGTCGGAGGGACGGGCGCGAGCCCGTCCAGCAATGCGGCTAGAGCTGATTCGAAGCTGGTCAGCGCGCCTTGGGAGGGCTCGAAACTGTTCATCCCCGCATGATGTGCCAGATGCGCTTGCGTTTGCAACAGCAGTTGCGCCGGCAACGACGCAATCAGGAGCGTTCCCGCTCGGCATTCGGAAAGAACAATTGTTCGCCGTCGATCGCATATTCGCCGATGGCCTCCTGCCCTTCCCGCGAGATCAGCCAATCGATGAATTGCTGACCGGGTTCGGCCTTCACGCTCGGATGTTTTTCCGGATTGACGAGAATGACGCCATACTGGTTGAAAAGCCGGTTGTCGCCCTCCACCAGAACGTCCAAATCACGGCGGTTCTCGAACGACAGCCACGTCCCCCGGTCCGCCAGCACATAGGCCTCCATGGCCGCAGCGGTATTGAGCGCGGCGCCCATTCCCTGCCCGATCTCGCGATACCAGCTACCCTTCTGTGCCGCGATATCGATGCCGGCTTCCTTCCAGAGGCGAAGTTCGGCGCTATGCGTTCCGGAATTGTCGCCGCGCGAAACGAACGGCGCCTCAGCGGCGTAGATGGCTTCGAGGGCAACGGCGACATCCGAAGAGCCCCCGATGCCGGCCGGGTCGTGCTTCGGGCCGACCAGCACGAAATCATTGTACATGACGTCGAAGCGCTCCACCCCGAACCCTTCCTCGACGAACGCTTCCTCCTGTGCCTTTGCATGGACGAAGACGACATCGGCATCGCCGCGCCGCCCGGTTTCGAGGGCCTGGCCGGTGCCCTGCGCGACCACCTTCACCTCGATGCCGGTCTTCTGCTCGAAGAGCGGCAGGATGTGCTCGAACAGGCCGGAATCCTGCGTGGACGTCGTGGATGCCACGACGATCGATTTATCCTGCGCGATGGCTGAAAGACCCGCGGAAAACAGAAGCGCTGTCGCGGCGATTGCGGAAACCAGCAGACGGTTCGGCATAAGTCCCTCCTGATTATTAAAGGACGAGATCGCCGCGGATGAAGGCGGCGGCCTCGGGTGTCGATGGACGATCGAAAAAATCCGCAGCCTCCGCCTGTTCGCACAAGTGGCCGCGGACCATGAAAAGAACGTCGCCGGCGAGCCGGCGCACCTGGCCCAGGTCGTGCGAGGCCATGACGATCTTGGTGCCCGAACGGGCAGCCATGAGGACGATCTCCTCCACGTGGCGGGTCGCGGCCGCATCGAGGCTGGCGGTGGGCTCGTCGAGCAGCAGGAGCTCTGGCTCGCGCGCCAGCGCCCGGGC
>NZ_JBHSUM010000284.1:0-1755 GCF_042660605.1 Nitratireductor sp. GCM10026969 | reverse complement strand
GGCATCGACAACGAGACGGCCGGGCAGGGGGAGGCGGATGGCGGCCTCGCCGAACGCGTGGCCGCCTTCGAGCGGAGCGTGATCGCCGGCGCCCTGCAGGCCCATGGCGGCAGCCTGAAAGCGGTCTACGAGGCCCTCGGCATCTCGCGCAAGACGCTCTACGAGAAGATGCAGCGCCATGGGCTCCACCGGCACGACCATCGGGGGAAGCCGGTTAGCCGGCGGGTGCAGACGGGCGCGGCGCGCTGAGGTGTATAGCGCCAGAACCTCCCGAACTCTCGGGCTTGGCCGAAACATTTGGCCTCATATCATCTAAACCTTGCCAAATGGCCGTCCGCAACCTATCTTTGGGTGGCAAGGAGACCGCAATGTCGCTGTTACAGCCAATCGATACCGTCGCGCGCGATTTCAGGCCGGCGCCGATCACCGACGACGAGGCGGCGGCGATGTTCCGCGCCGTGGTCAATCTGTTCGGGCGATGGGGCCTGACAGACGAACAGGCCGGCGTGCTGCTCGACCTGCCGGCGCGCACCTACCGGCGCTGGAAGGCGGGCGAGATCGGCCGCATCGACCGTGACGGCAAGGCGCGTCTTTCCAACCTCATGGGCATCCACAAGGCGCTGCGCATCATCTTCCGCGAGCCGCAGCGCGCCTATGACTGGGTCGGCAAACCGAACGCCGCGTTCGGCGGGCGCTCCGCACTGGAGGTCATGCTGGAGGGCGAGCTGACCGACCTGATGCGGGTGCGCCGCTATCTCGACGCCGAGCGGGGCGGCTGGTGAGCGAAGCCGCGCTTCCGCCTGTCGCGCATATCTCCTGGGAAAGCGCGGTGCGGATCATCCGCAGCGTCTTCCCGCCCATCGACCTGTTCGAGGACATCGCCGATCCGGCCGACTGGCCGCTCATCCTTTCGGCCGAGCAGAAGACCAATCCGCGGCTGATGGAATCGGTCGGCAATCTCGACCTCGTACCGCCCGGGCGGCGTGTCGCCGGCCCCGGCGCGACCTGGCTGATGGCGCCCTTCACCCATGTCAGCCCCGACCGGCCGAGCCGTTTCAGCGCCGGACATTTCGGCGTGCTTTACGCGGGTCGGGTCTTCGAGACGGCGCTCTTCGAGACCATCCATCACCACGAGCGTTTCATGGCCCGAACCGGCGAGGCGCCCGGCTGGACGTCGCAGTTCCGCGAAATCCTCCTCGACATCGACACCCGATTGCACGACCTGCGCGGCGACGAAGCGCGCTGGAAAGCCGTCCTCGACGCAAACGATTACCGGGCCGGCCAAGAATTGGGCGCCACGCTTCACCGCGTCGGCTCCGACGGGATCGTCTATCCGAGCGTGCGGCATGAAGGCGGCGCGTGCGCAGGGCTCTTCTATCCAGACTGCGCAGCCAACCCCCGGCAGGGCCGGCACATCGACTATCACTGGAACGGCAACCGCGTCGATTTCTACCGCGACGCCGGCAGACACGAGGTCTTCCGGGTCATTTGACGTTGCCGGGCGTCATAGCGCGGGTTCGCCGCCCCATGGGCGCGCCATGTGCTCGCGCCGCCAGGCGGCCGGCGGTGTGCCGAAGGCACGCCTGAAGGCGCGTGTGAAGGCGGCCTCGGATTCATAACCCACGTCGTAGGCGATCTGTGCGATCGGTGCGGAGGTGTCACGCAATTGCGCGGAGGCCCGCTCGAAGCGCAGCCGGGCGAGATAGCGCATCGGGGGGTCGCCGATGGCGCGCGTGAAGCGCTCGGCGAAAGCGG
>NZ_JBHSUM010000283.1:0-1774 GCF_042660605.1 Nitratireductor sp. GCM10026969 | reverse complement strand
CCGTCCGGCCGTCGCGCGCGCCGGTCTGCCCTTGGCCCTGCTGACCCTGCATGGCCTGCTGCATCTGGTTCATCATGTCCTGGGCGCCGCGGCGCTGCGCCTCCAGCGCCCGACCCTGTTCGCCAACCGCACGGTCGCCACGGCCTTCGCCAAGCGCACCCTCGGCTTCGCCCATGGCTTCGCCGGCCTCGCCAAATCCTTCGCCCGGCCGGATACCGAGACCCTCGAGGCCTTCCATCAGGCTCTCCAGATCACCGCGCAGGCCGCCCTGTCCTTCCTGTAGATTGCGCAGGGCCTCGGCCAATGCCTCGGGCGACATTCCCTGGCCCTGGCCCTGGCCCTGACCTTGACCCTGCTGGTTCTGGCCTTGCTGGCCCTGCCCCTGCCGGCCCTGACCTTGCTGGCCCTGTTGACCCTGCTGTCCCTGCTGCTGCTGGTCGAGGCGGAAGGTCTCGTTCATCAACTCCTGCTGCCGGCGCATGATCTCGCCGAGCTGATCCATCTGCTGGCGCATCTCGGATTGTTGGCCGCCTTGCCCTTGCTGGGGGCGGCCGGCCTGCAGATTGTTCATCATGTTTTCGAGCTGCGAGAGAAGTTCCTGCGCCTGGTCGCGCGCCCCGGAGCGGGCCAGTTCCTCGATCTGGTCGAGCATGCGTTCGAGATCGCTCTGGCGCATCGTCTCGCCATCCTGGTTTTCGGCGAAATTCTGATTCTGCATGGCGCGCTCGGCGAATTCACGCAGGAACTCCTGCATTGCCGTGCGCAACTCGTCCATCAGCCGCTCGATCTCCTCGTCGCTGGCGCCGTTCTCGAGTGCCTGCCGGAGTGCTTCCTGCGCCTGGCGCAACCGCCGTTCCGCCGCCGTCAGATCGCCGTCCTCGATGATCAGCGCGACCTCCCAGAGGTCGTCGACGACGCCGCGCAGCGCATCATCCGTACCGGCCATGTCGAGGCGCGCGCGCACGGCGGCGATGAGCAGGTAGTGCGAAGGTTCGTCGAACGTTTCCTCTGGCCACAGAAGCAGGGCATCCATCAGCGCCAGAATGCGATCCTGCTGATTGGCGTCGAGCGCAAGTTCCCGCCGCTGCTCGATCAGCGCCCTGGCGAGCGGGTTCGTGAAGGGGCGCTCGGGGAGCACGAAAGTCTTGATATCGCTTTCGCCCGTCTGCCCGGCGCCGTCGGTGGCCGAGAGCCCGAGGTTCACCGATCGGCCGGCCCAGGGATGCTCGGTCAGGTCGCGGGATGTCTTCGCCACCTTGTCATCGCCGCGGCGCGGCAGGGTCAGCGGCATTTCCGGCGCCTCGAAGAGGGGGCGCGCCTCCGGATCCTGCTCCGCCGGAGCGAATGATGCCTCCGCGCCCGTGGCGCCGTAGTCATCATCGATCTCGTAGGCGAGCTCCAGCGCCCCGTTCACCGCCCGCTTCGGATCCTCGGTAAAGCGGATCTGCGGGGGTTTGTCGGGAATGATGACGAAGCGCCAATTGGCGATCTCGCGCCCGCGGTCCGACAGGCTGATGGCGCCATCGCCGGAGAGGGTTTCGGAAAAGCCGAGTGCCGTGCCGGCGCCGTCTTCCGCCGCCGCCTCCGGCTCGATGGCGTGCGGCTGGCCGTCGAGATCGACGAAGGACAGGGTCTCCTCGCCCGAGCCACCGCTCACGCGCACCGAGACGGTGCTGTTCTGCGGCACGGTGAAGGCCTGGTTCTCGCGATTGGCCTCGGCCGTCAGGAAGATGGGCGCGCGGCCGGTATAGGGCGGCGGCGTCACCCAGGCGTC
>NZ_JBHSUM010000282.1:0-1827 GCF_042660605.1 Nitratireductor sp. GCM10026969 | reverse complement strand
CAGCGCCTCGGCCAATCCGGCGGCGCCGACGAAAAGGGTCTGACCGAGGGTGTCCGGCAAGGCCGCGTCAATATCCGTATCTGCTGTCGCATCCGGGACCGTTGCCGCGCGCCCGATCGCGCTTCGCACGTCAATCGGCGCGTCGACCCCGGCTCCCGTGACCGCCCCGTCGACCACGTAGCGTCCGAGACGGGGGATGGCGGGACATGCCAGCACCGGACCCGGCTTCATGGTCGAAACGACGTCCAGTTCGGCGGCGACCGGGCCTTTCAAGCGGCTGTCCACCTTCTTGAACAATATGCCGGAAAATCCGGCGGCGGCATCGCCGACGGCGGTCATGGCCGCGCGCGCCGCTTCGGGCGCCAGTTCCCGCGAGCCGGTGGATACCGCAACAACATGGGCGTTCTGCGCCAGGGCGCGCGGCAAATGATCGACACCGAGCGCGGCCACAACGCACATGCCCCGCTCGGCAAAAGCGACCGCACTGTCCAAAGCACCTGTCAGATCATCGGCTATGAGGAGAACATCTGCCATTTCCGAAAACGCCGCCGCATCACTATTGGCCATTTTGTAAACTTGTAAGCTCCTCCCGGCGCGTTGGCAAATGACGAGATGGTGTGGGCTCGGCCGGCTTCCAGCCCGCCGCGAGCCCGCGCCCCCATTCAGTTCAACACCTCGAACTGATTGAGAATCCACACGATCTCGGCAATCAGCGCGACGACGACAAATGCCACGTGATAACGATAGTTCCTGATCCACATGGCGATCAGCGCCAGGACGGAAAGCCCGATCTGACGCATGGGGTAAAAAAGGCCGAGAGAGCGGAAATGCTCCAAGCCCTTGAAGGCCGTGTCCGCCAGATCGACGATGAAGAGGCTTGCAAGGAGGCCGTAGAACCATTTCTGCCGTGTATGGAAGTAATCCCGATAGTTCGGGTATTCGCTCATCTTGTCCGGAAACAGGACCGCGCACGTGAAGAAAAACAGCGCCGCGTAGAATATCACGAAGAAGTAGAGCTCGAAGGTCCATCGCTCTATCTTGGCAAGGCCGATCTCGAACCACCAGAAATGCATGACGGCAAGCAGCAGGAACAACGCCCACCCGATGTGGACGCTATAGACATGCTCGCGCCGCGGGTGCTGAACGAGAAAAGCCAGTCCGTTCAGCACACGGGCGACGCTCAGGCCGGTAATAATCCCGATGAACACGCGGACATGAAAGAAGGTGTTCGGATCCGGAGTGATGGCTTCCATGCCGTTCTTTCCCAAAGCCAATTCGGGCCAATGCCCATTCCTTCGCGCTTTCGAGAATCGGAACGTTTTCCACCCCAGCGTGCGAAGTTCGGCCTCTACGTTATTCTCTACGGTGCATGCAGACAAATGGAGCGGCCGGCCGGAGGCAGCATGGCTTCACCGAAACCGGCGCGCAGGTTGGGGTATATGCAATCCCGCCGGTAGTCGGGGAGGGCTTCGGAACAAGCCAGCGGGAATCGCCCGAACGGAGAACGATGCGCCGGCCATATCCTGCCGCGCCTTCGCCTTTTCCGCGCTCGACGAGCAGGGTCGTGTGCTCCATGCCGCATGGTCAAACGCCTCGCGGCAGTCGAGACGGCGCAGCCCCGCTGGCCGGGCCAGCGGGGCGACATCGATGCGGCCGGTCGGGAGATTCGGCCGCATCGATTTTGAGGAGCGGGTTGCGCGCTCGCGGCGTCTATTTGATGATGATCGAGCCCTTCATGCCTCTGTCTTCGAGGTCTGGGACGGACCATGTGAAGAAGCCTGGTCTTGCGGCGACGAACTGGACCTGGATGGTGCCTGGGGCGTCGAA
>NZ_JBHSUM010000281.1:0-1903 GCF_042660605.1 Nitratireductor sp. GCM10026969 | reverse complement strand
CTGCGGTGTCGAGCCGGCGATCGCGTTGCGCGGGACAGGCGGCGCCTCGCGCCCGGGATGCCATTCCCCCGGCAGTCGGGCAACGGGCACACCCTTGTGCGCGGCGCTCATGAATTCGCGCCAGGCAAGGGCGGGGAGCGAGCTGCCGGTGGCCTTGGTCGGGCGGGCGTCGTCATTGCCGAACCACACCCCGGTGACCAGGTTTGCGGTGTAGCCGACGAACCAGGCATCTCGCGAGTCCTGGGTCGTGCCCGTCTTGCCCGCCGCCGGCCAGCCGAAATCGGCGGCCCTGGCGGAACCGTATTCGATGGTGCCGGCCATCATCGCGTTCATCATGCCGACGACGCGGGGCGAAGCCACGCGCGGAACGCTGCCGTTCTGGTGTTCGTAAAGCAGCCGGCCGGACGTGGTGCTGACGCGGCTGACGAAATGGACCTCGGGGCGGAGTCCGCCATTGGCGAAGGGCACATAGGCCGCGGTCAGTTCCAGAGGCGTGACCTCGGAGGTGCCGAGCGCGATGGAGGCATTGGCCGAAAGCTTCGATTCGATGCCCATGCGATGGGCGACCTCGACCACGCTCCCGGGGCCGACCTCCACAGCCAGCTGGGCGGCGACGGAGTTCAGCGAGCGGGCAAGCGCCTCGGCCAGCGTGACCCGGCCGTGATACTTGCCCTTGTAGTTGTCGGGCGACCAGTTGCCGATCTTCACCGGCGCGTCGTTGCGCACGCTTTCGGGCGTGCGGCCCTGCTCCAGCGCGGCCATGTACACGAAGGGCTTGAAGGCGGAGCCTGGCTGGCGTCGCGCTTCGGAGGCGCGGTCGAACTGGCTGTTGGCGTAGTCATAGCCGCCGACCATGGCCCTGACGGCGCCCGAACCGTCGATAGAGACGAGGGCGCCCTGGCTGACGCCGAGGCTATTGCCTTTTTCCTCGATCAGCTGGCGGATGGAGCGCTCGGCCGTCTTCTGCAGACTGAGGTCGACCGTGGTGACGACCACCACGTCCTGCTCGATATTGCCGATGAGGCCGGGCAGTTCCTCCATCACACGGTCGGCGACATAGTGCTCGGAACCGGTCCAGTAGGCGGCGGCGCGCGTGGCCGGCGCACTGATGGCCGCGGCAAGCTGGCTGTCGCCGATCATGCCCTGCGCGCGCATGGCCGAGAGCACCACCTGCGCCCGTGCCTCGGCCGCCTGCGGGTCGCGCGCCGGAGAAAGCCGCGACGGCGCCTTCAGAAGCCCGGCAAGCAAGGCAGCCTCGGAGAGGGTGACATCGCGCGCGGGCTTGTTGAAGTAGCGTCTCGATGCCGCCTCGACGCCATAGGCGCCGGAGCCGAAATAGACGCGGTTCAGATACATCTCGAGGATCTGCGCCTTGGTGTGCCTGTGCTCCAGCCACAGGGCGAGCAGCACTTCCTGCACCTTGCGCTCGATGGTGCGGTCGGGCTCCAGGAACAGGTTCTTGGCCAATTGCTGGGTGATGGTGGACCCGCCCTGGGTGATCCGGCCCTCGGCGAGGTTTTCCACCATGGCGCGGGTGAGGCCGATGGGGTCCACGCCCCAATGCGAATAGAAGCGCCGGTCCTCGATGGCAATGACCGCCTGCGGGATATGGGGCGACATCTCGTGCAAGCCGACCGCCTCGCCACCCGTCATGCCGCGATTGGCGATGAGCTTGCCGTCGACGGAAACGATCTTCACATTGGGCGGCCGGTTGGGAATGCTCCAGGTCGTGGCGGCCGGCATCTTCGCACCGTAGAAGGCGGCAATCCCCACGCCGGCGATGCCGGCCCACAGCATGAGCACCAGCGACCAGTAGGCGAGGCCGCGCAGAAGGCGGAAAAAGCCCCGCCCGCCCGCGCGGCGGCGCGAGCCCTTCCGCTTCGACGTGCGTTTCCTGCGGCGC
>NZ_JBHSUM010000280.1:0-1908 GCF_042660605.1 Nitratireductor sp. GCM10026969 | reverse complement strand
CATCCAGATGCTCCGGCCGGTAGGCGGCGAGTTCGAGCCTCACCCCGTTGGCGGCCGCCCAGACGGCCAAGTCGGGCTCGGGCAGGGGCGCCACGACAACGAGCGCGGCGCTCGACTGAGCCAGAAGCCGCGCCTTGGCAAGCGCCTCCTCGCCGCCGCCGACGACCACCACACGGCGACCTTCGACGCGCAGGAAAACGGGGAATGCGTTCAGCTTCGCCGTCTCTTCGGACATGGGCACTCGGTCTCCCGGTTACGATCACGGATTTTGCCTATCAGCTTCACGTTTCAGAAGAAACGCACTCGCGCCCGAACATCATGGCGGCAATCGCTTTTGCGCTGCCTGCTCCGGGGAGGGAAAAATCATCCCCGCGGCGCGCCAAGTGCCGCGGCGCGCGGTGGAACGTCGGTTCATCCCCGGCGTTTGTGGGATGGAACAGAGAAAACGGAGAAAAGCGATGGCGGACGTCCGGCTCGAGCACGGCATCTGGGTAATGGTTGCCGATGGGGAAAAGGCGCTTTTCCTGCGTAACGAAGGTGATGCCGAATATCCGAACCTGGAGGTGGTGCGCGAGATGCACGACGACAATCCGCCCACCCGCGAGCAGGGTACGGACCAGCCGGGCCGCTATCGCGACGCCGCAAACGTCCACAAGAGCGGCTTTGAAGAGACGGACTGGCACCGGATCGAGAAGGAGCGTTTCGCCGACGAAATCGCCGAGCGGCTCTACCGGATGGCGCACAGGGGCCGGTTCGAGAAGATCATTCTCGTCGCCCCGCCCGTCGTGCTCGGCGCATTGCGCAAGGTGCTGCACAAGGAGGTCGAGGCACGGGTGGCGGACGAGGTGCCGAAGACGCTCACCAACCACACGGTTTTCGACATCGAGAAAGCGCTGACGGTCGGCGGCGCGCCGACTTTCCCCGTCCAGGGCGGTTCGCGGGTCTGGTGAGCCAAGGCTTATCCGGCGCCTCGAAACCGGCCGCAATCAGACGTGCTGGCCGCCATTGATGTGGACTTCCGCGCCGGTCACGTAGGACGAGTTGTCCGAACAGAGGAAGAAGATCGTGTCGGCCACTTCCGCCGTCTGGCCGAGGCGGCGCAGCGGGATGGATTCGATCAGCCTGTCGGTTCCCGGCGAGAGGATCGAGGTCTCGATCTCCCCCGGCGCGATGGCGTTGACGCGGATGCCGTGCGGGCCGAAATCCGCCGCCATTTCGCGCGTCAGCGCCGCAAGCGCGGCCTTGGAGGTGGCATAGGCGGTACCGGCGAAGGGATGGACGCGGCTGCCGACGATCGAGGTCACGTTGACGATGGAGCCCCTGGCCGTCGTCAGCTCCTTGAACAGACCGCGCGCCAGCATGATGGGGGCGAAGAAATTCACCTGGAAGACGTCGCGCCAGACATGCATGGGCGTGTCGATGGAGTTCATGCGGCCGCCGCCGTCGAGCTTCGGCGAAATGGCGGCATTGTTGACCAGAGCATCGAGCCGGCCGCCATTGGCGGCCAGCCGATGGCGGATTTCGCCGATGGCGATGCCCACGCCCTCCTGGTCCGACAGGTCGAGCTGAATGTGATCCTCCGGCCCCGCTGGCCACGGGCAGTCTTCGGAGAATGGGTGCCGCGAGCAGGTGATGACGCGCCAGCCCTCGCGCGAGAAGCGCTTGACGGCCGCATGGCCGATCCCCCGGCTCGCCCCGGTCAGGACCAGGGTCTTTCTCTCATCAATCTCGCTCACGGCGGTCTCCATCAGGTTCTGCCTATGTAATGGCAAGACGGCTGGATTGCGAGCGTTCTCGAAAGACGTTCAATTTCCCAGGATGATGTCGAGGATCGTCAGCGAGCCGCGCTGGCGGGGGCCGCCGACATCGGCCGGAGGGACCGGCCGGCCATCGGAGGCGGCCGGCACC
>NZ_JBHSUM010000279.1:0-2000 GCF_042660605.1 Nitratireductor sp. GCM10026969 | reverse complement strand
TTCTCGGCAGCATCGAGGCCGGCCTGCACATGGCGCGGGCGACCATGGGCGGCCTGGGCGAGGTGATGCCGGTGATCGACGGCGCCTCGGTGCGATGGCCGTTCCAGCTCGAGGTGCGCTCCTCGCAGCCGGTTCTCGCCTGCCTCGGCAGCCAGTATGCCGGCTGGAACCTTTCGGAGGACAAATATTTCGCCATGGGCTCCGGCCCGGTCCGCCTGCTCGCCCGGGTCGAGCCGCTGTTTTCGACGCTGACCTATCATGAGACGGCCGCGTCTTCCGTCGTCGTGCTGGAAACCGGGGCGCCGCCGCCCGAAAAGGTGGTCGAAAAGGTGGCGGGAGCGACCGGCCTTGCGCCGGACAGGCTGACCTTCGTCTATGCGCCGACCCAGAGCCTGGCCGGAACCGTGCAGATCGTCGCCCGTGTCCTGGAGGTGGCGTTGCACAAGGCCAAGGATCTCGATTTTCCGCTCGAAGACATCGTCGACGGCATTGCCGCCGCTCCCCTGCCCGCCCCGCACCCCGACTTCATCACCGCCATGGGGCGCACCAACGACGCCATCATCTATGGCGGCGTTGCGCAGTTCTTCGTCAAGGGGCCGGCGGCCGCGGCGCGAGAACTCGCCGAAAAATTGCCGAGCCGCGCCTCGCGTGACTACGGCCAGCCTTTCGCGGAGATCTTCAGAAAGTTCAAGGGCGACTTCTACGCCATCGATCCCTTGCTCTTCAGCCCCGCCGAGGTCATCGTAACGGCGCTGGAAACGGGCGAGACCTTCCGCAATGGCGGGCGCGACGCGGAGATGCTCGAAAAGAGCCTCGCCTGAGCGGATCTGCAAAGGAAAGCCCCTGCGTGACACGAAAAATCCTGATCGCCAACAACCAGTCGGGCAACCGCACCACCGCACTGGTCAATGCCTTTCGCCAACGCGGCTGCCAGGTCGCCATGGAGCCGCTCTCGGCGCTCGAATTCGACACCGAACGCCCGCACGGGCTCTCTTTCGCCGGCTTCGGGGACGCTCTTCCCGACGCCTTGGTCGTGCGCTCGGTCGGCGCCGGCACCTTCGAGGCGGTGACGCGCCGGCTCGGCGTGCTGCATGCGCTTCGCAAGCTCTCCGTGCCGGTGTGGAACTCGGCGCAGGCGATCGAGCGCTGCGTCGACAAGTCCATGACCACCTTCCTCGTCAAGAATGCCGGCCTGCCGACCCCGCCGACCTTTTCCGTCGAAGGATTCGACGCCGCGCGGGCGGTCGCCGAACGCGAGTTGCGAAGGGGCCCATTGGTGCTGAAGCCGCTTTTCGGCTCGCAGGGGCGCGGCATCCGGCGCATCGACAGGACCGAGGACCTGCCGCCGCCGGAGGAGATGGACGATACCTATTATCTTCAGCGCTATGTCGAGCGCGCCGGGCCGCCCTTTTGCGATTTCCGCGTTTTCGTCTGCGCCGGGCGCGTGGTGGAGATGATGGTCCGGCGCGGCAACAACTGGATCACCAATATCCAGAGAGGGGCGGTTCCGGGGCTGGTGCCACAGGATCTGCGCGCGCGGTTGAGCGACTATGCCCTTGCCGCCGTCGCGGCCGTGGAGGCCGATTTCGCCGGCGTCGACATCATGCCCGCCGCGGACGGGTCGCTGCAGGTGATCGAGGTCAACAGCATGCCCGCCTGGTCGGGGCTGCAGTCGGTCACCAAGGCCGACATCGCCGGCACGATCGCCGACGAGATGATGCGCTTCCTCGACGAGCGGGAACGCTTTGCCTCCCTTGCCGCGCTGCCGCGCTCCGCCGGTGAGGCGGTGCCGGTGTCTTGAGGCCATGTCCGTGAGCGAACGGATCCGCGCCGCCTACGAGGCGGCCTGCCTCGCCGAGATCGAGGCGCTGAAGCCGGGGAACGTGCATCGCTTCGCCGACGGCCACCGCATGACGGCGGCGCAGTTCCTGGCGAGTGCCCGCGCTTCCGCGCCGGTCCTTGCCGACAGCAGCCTCTCCATGGGCCAGCGCATCCTCGCC
>NZ_JBHSUM010000278.1:0-2106 GCF_042660605.1 Nitratireductor sp. GCM10026969 | reverse complement strand
CCGGCCAGTGCCGTATCGTAAAGGGCGCGGCCGCAGGAGGCGCCGGGTTCGGCCAGGACGGTGCGCGCCCGGTCCTTCAGCCGCTGCGAATATTCGAGCTGGCGTAGCTCTTCGGCCACCGAAATGCGCACGTTGGAATCACTGCCCACGCCGAGCATCCCGCCTGCCCGCCGGAAGGCGGCACCGTTGAAGACGCCGTCGCCGAGATTGGCCTCGGTGATGGGGCAGAGGCCGGCCACGGCGCCGGAGCGCGCGAGCTCTTTCGTCTCCACCGCGTTCATGTGCGTGGCGTGGATCAGGCACCAGCGCCGGTCCACCGCCGCCTCGTTGAGCAGATACTCCACCGGCCGTGCGCCGAAGGCGGCGAGGATCTCTTCGACCTCCGGCCCCTGCTCGGCGATGTGGATGTGGAAGGGCGCTTCCGGCCGCAGGGCCGAGACCGTGCGGATCTCCTCTGCCGTGGCGGCGCGCAGGGAATGGGCCGCCGCGCCGAGCACGGTGTCGGCGGGCAGGTGTGCCATCAGGTGCCCCTCCGCGCCGGCCATAAGCCTTTCGAAAGCCGCCATATCGTTGCCGAAGCGCAGTTGTCCATCCGCCAGCGGGCGCCGGTCGGCGCCGCCGTAGCGGTAAAGCACCGGCAGGAGCGTCAGGCCGATGCCGGTCTCTCCGGCCGCGCCGGCGATGCGTGCGGCAAGCTCGGCAATATCGGCGTGGCCGCCGCCGCCCGGCTGGTGGTGCAGGTAATGGAACTCCGCCACGGCACAAAAGCCCGCCTCCTGCATTTCCATGAAAGCAAAGGCGGCGATGGCCTCGATGTCCTCGGGGGAGAGCCGGTCGAGAAAGCGGTACATGGTCTGCCGCCATGTCCAGAAGCTGTCCCGGCCCTTCTGCCCGCGGCGCTCGGCAAGGCCCGCCATGGCACGCTGGAAGGTATGGCTGTGCAGATTGCTCAAGGCCGGCAGGAGCACGGGCACGCGGTATGCCGAGACCGGCGCCGCGCCCGCCTCGACCGCGGCAATGCGCCCGTCGGCGCCGATCGTCAGGCGCACGTCGTCCTGCCAGCCTGCGGGTGTGAGCGCGGTTCGGGCGAAAATCTCTTGCATGGCGCCACCGTCCTGATCTACAAATTAACTTGTATATACATAATCGGCAAAAGTCTAGACAAAGCCATGAGTGTCCCCGGTCGATGAAGCACAGTGTTCTCACACAAGCGAAGCTTGCCACCATGGCGCCCTCGGGCGCGCCGTACGGGCTGGTTGAGGACGCCGCCATCGCCATTGAGGATGGGCGCATCCGCTGGGCCGGACCGCGCGAAGATCTTCCCGCAAAGTGGGTCCGCGCCGAGCAGACCGGCCTCGCCGGGCGACTCGTTACCCCGGCCCTCATCGACTGCCACACCCATCTGATCCATGGCGGCGACCGCGCCCGCGAATTCGAAATGCGGCTCGAGGGTGCCAGCTACGCGGAGATCGCGCGGGCGGGCGGCGGCATCGTTTCCACCGTGGCCGCCACACGGGCGGAGAGCGAAGAGGCGCTTGTGCAGGCGGCGCTCCCGCGGCTCGATGCGCTTATGGCGGAGGGGGTCGCCACGGTCGAGGTCAAGTCCGGCTACGGGCTCACGGTCGCAGACGAGCTTAAGATGCTGCGCGCGGCGCGCAGGTTGGGCGAGGCACGCAGCGTGCGGGTGAAGACCAGCTATCTTGCCGCCCACGCCGTGCCGCCGGAATATAAGGGAAGGCCGGACGCCTATATCGACGCGGTGGTTTTGCCCGGAATGGAGGCCGCGCACGCGGCCGGACTGGCGGACGCGGTCGACGGGTTCTGCGAGGGCATCGCTTTCTCGCCGGAGCAGATGGCACGCGTGTTCGAACACGCGCGCGCGCTCGGCTTGCCGGTGAAGCTCCATGCCGAGCAGCTTTCCAATCTCGGCGGTGCGAAGCTTGCGGCAGGGTATGATGCCCTCTCGGCCGATCATCTGGAGTATCTGGACGAAGACGGCGTCGCCGCCATGGCCAGCGCGGGCACGGTGGCCGTGCTTCTCCCCGGCGCCTTCTACACGCTGCGCGAGACGCAACTGCCGCCGGTCGGGGCCTTGCGCGCCGCCGG
>NZ_JBHSUM010000277.1:0-2111 GCF_042660605.1 Nitratireductor sp. GCM10026969 | reverse complement strand
CTCGGGATCGCCGCCGGGAACGGCCGCACACCCCGTGCCGTCGCGCAAGACCGCGAGGCCGTCGCCGGACACGCCCAGAAGCCCCGCCCGCACCGTTCCCTCGGCTCTGTCGACCTCCACGCGCATGAACCGCAGAAGCCAGTGGCCCGGCGCCTGCACGTCCTCGGCCAGCACCTCTTCCGCGTCCCGGCCGGCCAGGAACACGTTCGAGCAGACGATCTTCGCCGCATAGTTGGACCCCACCCGGATAAGCTCCGGCGGCGCGAGGTAGAGCCACAAGGCGAGGCCCGCCACAACGACGAGCAGAAGGCCGATGAGCCATTTGATGATGGAAAGAACGATGCGCATGGCCTATCCCCGGATAACGATTGCACAATAGCGATTCGCTGCCGGGAGGGCTTTCAGAGAATGCGTCTGCCGATCGTTTTATTCGTGCTTGGGTTGCTCACCGCCTGTTCCACGATCAGCTACGACTTTTCCGACCTCGCCCCCGCCTCCTCCACCGGGCCGCGCTTCACCGACAACGACCCGCATGAATGGGAGAGCCGCGCACCCTGGACCTACCCCGTCCACGGCACGGATGTGTCGAAATACCAGGGGGACATCGACTGGGCCGGCCTGCGGCGGGCCGGCCTCGCCTTCGCCTTCATCAAGGCCACCGAGGGCGGCGACCGGCTGGACGAGCGCTTTCGCGAAAACTGGCGCGGCGCCAGGTCCGCCGGCATCCCGCGCAGCGCCTACCACTTCTTCTATTTCTGCCGCCCCGCGATCGAGCAGGCCCGTTGGTTCATCCGCCACGTGCCGCGCGATGCTTCCGCGCTTCCGCCGGTGCTCGACATGGAGTGGAACCACCTCTCCCCCACCTGCAGGCGGCGGCCGGACCCGAAGGTGGTGCGCGACGAGATGAAGATTTTTCTGGACGCGGTGGAACGCCATTACGGCAAGCGCCCTATAATCTACACATCCATCGATTTCTTTGACGACAACGGCCTGTGGCGCTTCAAGGGCTATCCGTTCTGGCTGCGCTCCGTGGCCGGTCACCCGGATGAGAAGTATGGCAATCACCCTTGGGTCTTCTGGCAATACACGGGAACGGGCGTCCTGCCCGGGATCGAGGGCGATGCCGACATCAATGTCTTCCACGGCAGCGTCGAGGCCTGGCGCGAGTGGCTCAAGGCCCACACCGGCTAGGGTCTGCATCCGTGGTCTGAAAGGCCGGCGAACACCGGGCCTAGTTCTGCTAAGTCCATGGAGATCGCCGGGGAGGGGCTTCCCGCTTGAAGTCTAAACACCTTACCATCGTGCGTGCGAACAGATGAGGGAGTGAAGAATGCGTCTTGGCAGTCCGATCCTTGCAGCGGCGATAGCGCTGTCCGTCCCGTCCGCAGCCATCGCCCAGGAATGCGGCGGCGACTTCAACGCCTGGCGCGCCGGCGTCGAGGCGGAAGCCGCTGCCCAGGGCGTGGGGCAAACCGGGCTTGCCGCGCTTTCCCGCGCTTCCCTCGACCAGAGCGTCGTCAGCCGCGACCGTGCCCAGGGCGTCTTCACCCAGACCTTCCGCGAGTTCGCCGGCCGCATGATCAACGAGTACCGGCTGACCCACGGCCGGCGCAATCTCGAGCGCTATGCCGACACCTTCGCCCGCGCCGAGCGGGAGTTCGGCGTGCCCGGTCCCGTCATCGCCTCCTTCTGGGCGCTGGAGACGGACTTCGGCGCCGTGCAGGGCGATTTCTCGACGCTCGATTCGCTCGCCACGCTGGCGCATGACTGCCGCCGCCCGGAGATCTTCCGCCCGGAACTCATCGCGCTCTTGGAGCTGATCGACCAGGGCACCGTGCCCGCCGATGTGAGTGGGGCCTGGGCAGGCGAGATCGGGCAGTTGCAGATGCTGCCGAGCGATTATCTGCACAAGGGCATGGACGGCGACGGCGACGGGCGCGTCGATCTCAAGAACAGCGCGCCCGACGCCATCCTGACGGCCGCGCGGGCGATCAGCGACCTCGGCTGGAAGGCCGGCGAGCCGTGGCTCGAGGAGGTCCGCGTGCCCGAGGAGATGCCCTGGGAAGAGGCTGGCCGCGTCAACAAACGCCCGCGCGCTGAGTGGGCCGGGC
>NZ_JBHSUM010000276.1:0-2168 GCF_042660605.1 Nitratireductor sp. GCM10026969 | reverse complement strand
GCCCACGCCTGCACGCCAGCCTGTCGCTGCATCCGGGCGACCTGTCGCTGACAGGGGACGATCCGCAGGCGGGCCTTGCCGCCGAGGTCCTCCGGGTGCGCTACCGCGGCGACCATTTTCGCGCCGAGCTCGCGCTCGGTGCCGATCCGCGGATCGTTCTGCCCGTCAACCTGCCCCAGCGGGTGCCGGTGGGGCAGAAGGTGGCCGTCGCGCTGCGCGACGGCTGGGTTCTTCCGGACCCGAATCTTGCCCAAGCTCAAGCCGCTTAACTGAAGGATGATACGATGAGAGTCTCGACCATTGCCCTTGCGGCCGCGCTCGCCGTCGCGCCGTTCGCCGCTTCCGCCCAGACCACGCTCACCCTCTACACCAGCCAGCCGCCGGAGATCGCCCAGCAGACGGTCGACGCCTTCCAGGCCGAGCACCCCGACATCGAGATCGACTGGATCCGCAACGGCACCTCGGCGCTGATGAACGTGCTGCGCGCCGAAATCGAGGCAGGCGAACTGAAGCCCGACGTGCTTCTGGTGGCGGACGTCATCAATCTCGGCCAGCTCAAGGCCGAGGGCCATCTGATGGCTTACCCGGAAGCCCCGGTCGAGCCCTACGACCCGGCCACCTACGACAAGGACATGACCTTCTTCGGTACGAAGGCGATCACCACCGGCATCGCCTACAACACCGAGAACGCCGAGCCTGTCGAGAGCTGGGCGGATCTCCTGGTGGAGGAAAACCGCGGCCAGATCGCCGTGCCGAGCCCGCTCTATTCGGGCGCCGCGCTCAACCACCTCCATGCCCTCATCAACAATGAGGACATCGGCTGGTCCTTCTACGAGGGGCTGGAGCAGCTCGACATCGTGCCGGAAGGCGGCAACGGCCCGGCGCTCAAGGCCGTCGCCTCGGGCATGGCCAAGTATGGCATCATCGTCGACGCCAACGTGCTGACCGCAAAGGCGCAAGGTTCGCCGATCGACTACATCGCGCCGGCCGATGGCGTCTCCTTCATCACCGAGCCGGTGGCGATCATGGCCAACACGGACCAGCCGGAGGCGGCCAAGCTGTTCGTCGACTTCCTTCTGTCCAAGGAGGGCCAGGAGCTGGTGGCCGAGCAGAACTACCTGCCGATCCATCCCGACGTGGCGCCGCCGGAAGGCTTTCCCGCGATCTCCGGCATGAAGCTGCTGGGCTATGACGCCGACGCGGCGGTGAAGGACAACGAAGAGGTGCGCGCCCGCTTTGCCGACATCTTCGGCGGCTGAGCCGGGACCATGACCGACACCACGCAAACCTTCGAGGAGCGCCCCACGCGGGCGCTTCTCCCTGTGCCGAGGTTACGTCGGCCGAACACCGAGCAGGTGACACTGGTCCTGCTCGCCCTGCTTGTCGCGGCGGTTTCGCTGGGTCCGCTCCTACGCCTGATCTGGGCGGCGCTGATGCCGGACGGCGCGTTCGATACGGCAAGGCTCAAAGAACTCCTGTGGAGCCGCAGGGTCCTGGAGGCGATCTGGAACACCGTCTATATCTCGCTTTCCGCCACCGTTCTCGCCGTGGTCGTGGGGACCGCCGCCGCGCTGCTTGTCGGCCTGACGGACATGCGTTTCAGGACGGCCTTCGTCTTCGGCTTCGTCCTGCCGCTGATGATCCCGCCGCAGGTGACCGCGCTCGCGTGGATCCAGTCCTTTTCGCCTGCAAGCCCCATCCTCGGTGCGCTCGGCCTGTCGCTGGAAGGGGGCGTGCGCCATCCGCTCTATTCGGCCGCCGGCATCATTCTGCTGCTCGGCCTCTACAACGCGCCGCTCGTCTTCCTGACGGTGCGCGCCAGCCTGCGGCGCCTGCCGGGCGAACTGATCGAGGCGGGCCGCGCGGCGGGAGGACGGCCCTTTCGTCTTCTTCTCGAGATCGTCCTGCCCCTGTTGCGCGCCGGCATTTTCGCCGGGGCCGCCCTCGCTTTCGTCTCCTCCATCGGCAATTTCGGCATCCAGGCGATGCTGGGCATTCCGGCGCGCGTGCACACGATGATCACGCTCATCTACCGCAGGCTCAACGCCTACGGTCCGTCTGCTTTGAACGACATGGCGCTTTTGGCGGTGGTGCTCGCCGTTCTCACCATTGCCGGCGTGGCGCTTGCGGGCTGGCTCGGCAGCCGCGGCGACCAGCGGGTCAGCGGG
>NZ_JBHSUM010000275.1:0-2208 GCF_042660605.1 Nitratireductor sp. GCM10026969 | reverse complement strand
CTCCAGCCGCGCGCCGGCACCGCGCGCCACGACGCGGTCGCCTGGGGCTATGCGCGCGCGGCGGATCGGCGCGGTGTCGACATCATCGAGAATTGCGCGGTGACGGGTTTCCTGCGCGAGGACGACAAGATCACCGGGGTAACCACCACGCGCGGCGAAATCCGCGCCCGGAAGGTCGGGCTGGCGGTCGCCGGCAGCACCAGCCGGCTCCTGCACATGGGAGGGATCGAGCGATTTCCCATCGAAAGCCACGTGCTGCAGGCGTTCGTCTCCGAATCGATCAAGCCCTTCGTAGACTGCGTCGTCACCTTCGGCGGCGGCCACCTCTATGCGTCCCAGTCGGACAAGGGCGGGCTGGTCTTCGGTGGCGATCTCGACGGCTATAATTCCTACGCCCAGCGCGGCAACCTGCCTTTGGTGGAGGACGTGATGGGCGAGATGACGGCCATGTTCCCGGCCACCGCCCGCCTGCGCCTCCTGCGCTCCTGGGGCGGTGTCATGGACATGTCCATGGACGGCTCACCCATCATCACCAAGGGGCCGCTGCCGGGTATGTATCTCAACTGCGGCTGGTGCTACGGCGGCTTCAAGGCCACGCCGGCCTCGGGCTTCTCCTTCGCCTGGACCATCGCCCGGGACGAACCGCACCCGGTCAACGCACCCTTCACGTTGTCGCGCTTCGCGCGCGGCGCCGTCATCGACGAAAAGGGCGCAGGGCCGACACCGAAACTGCATTAGGACCCGACATGGATTCGACGGCGCCATGCTGATTTCCTGCCCCCACTGCGGCACGCGCGATGTGTCGGAATTCTCCTATCAGGGGGACGCTGCGCGCACGCGCCCCGATCCTGCCTCGGCCGACATGAAGGCCTGGTACGACTATCTCTACAACCGGCCCAATCCCGCCGGTCCGCACCGCGAATACTGGCAGCATACGGGCGGCTGCCGGGCGCATCTTCTTCTCACGCGCGATACGCTCACCCACGAAATTCTGAGCGTGGCGTTCGCCCGGGCGGGGCTCAACGCAGCTGGAGACCGGCCATGAGTCCACGCCGTGCCTCCGCCGGCGGGCTGATCGACCGCGGCCGTTCGATCGGCTTCACCTTCGACGGCCGGGACTATACCGGTCATCCCGGCGACACACTCGCTTCCGCACTTCTCGCCAACGGCGTCAGGCTTGTCGGCCGCTCTTTCAAGTATCACCGCCCGCGCGGCATCTTCGCCGCCGGCGCGGACGAGCCGAACGCGCTCGTCACCGTGCTGAAAGACGGCGTGCGCGAACCCAACATTCCCGCCACGCAGATCGAGCTTCACGAGGGGCTCGCAGCGGAAAGCCAGAACCGCTTCCCCACGCTCGACGTCGACATCGGCGCGCTCGGCCAGCTCGCCGGACCGCTTCTCGCCGCGGGCTTCTACTACAAGACATTCATGGGCCCGGTGATCGGCCCCTTGCGCGGCACGCGCTTCTGGATGTTGTGCGAGCGCTTTATCCGCCGTGCCGCCGGCCTCGGCCGCGCCGGCTACGCGCCGGACCCGGCGCGCTATGAGAAGATGAACGCCTTTTGCGACGTGCTCGTCGTCGGCGCCGGCCCGGTTGGGCTGATGGCGGCCGAAGCCGCGACGAAGGCAGGCAGGCGGGTGATCCTCGTCGAGCAGGAACCGCGAATGGGGGGCAGCGCCAACTGGTCCGGCGAGACGATCAGCGGGAAACCGGCCCGAGACTGGGCGACAGCGCTCAGCGAGCGGCTGGCGGCGCGCGGGAATCTCCGCCTCCTCACCCGCACCACCGCCTGGGGCTATTACGACGGCAACAACATCGCAGCAATCGAGCGCGTGAGCGATCACTTGCCGAGGGCTCCCGAAGGCGCCCCCCGACACCGCCACTGGTCGATCCACGCCGGTAAGGTGGTGCTCGCCACCGGCGCGCTGGAGCGCCCGATCGTCTTTCCAGGCAACGACCGGCCCGGCGTGATGCTGGCCGGCGCCGTCCGGCGCTATATTGGCGAGTATGGTGTCCTGCCGGGGGAGAAGCTCGCCGTCTTCACCAACAACGACAGCGCCTACCACGCGGCCGCCGCGCTTAAGAAGGCCGGCGGCGCCGTGATCGCCATCATCGACGTGCGTCCGGAAATCCCGTCCGCCGCCCGGGCGCTCGCCGAAGGAGCCGGCGTGGCACCGCTCCTCGGTCATGCGGTGGTCGGCACGGCC
>NZ_JBHSUM010000274.1:0-2261 GCF_042660605.1 Nitratireductor sp. GCM10026969 | reverse complement strand
CGGCGAGATCGTCGCCCGGCGCGAGGGCCTGCGCCTCTTCATCGACGGCGCGACCGACGGGAACACGCCGCTGCCCGCCCTTCTGGCCGAATTCGGCTTCGGCGAGGGCGAGACCGCGCAAAGCCTCGCCGCCGAGGCCTGGCCGGTGCCCGGCTTCACGCCCGTCGAATATGATCATTTCGTGAACGCCGCGCAGGAGGCGGGGGCGAGCCTTGTATTGAAGAACATCGTGCCCGATGCATCGGCCGCCTTCGCGGAAACCGATCCGGTGCGCCGCCTCGATCTTCTGGCGCGCGGTTTCCTGAAGGCCGACGGCGAGCCCTATGGCGAGAAGACGTTCAAGGCGGCGCTAAAGGATCGCCTGCCCGGCATCTATGAGCGCTATCTGGAAGCGGCCGCCTTTCTCTCCCGCATTGCCGACCGGTTGGCGCTCCTGCGCATGCTGGAGGCCACCGCCGCCGCAGTGTCGATCGCCGATGCACTGATAGACCGTTACGAGCGCCTGAAGCGCGCCCGCGGCTTTCTCGATTTCAACGACCTCATCATGCGCACCGTGCGTCTGCTGGCGCGTCAGGACGTCGGCCCGTGGGTCCAGTACAAGCTCGACCGCGGCATCGACCATATCCTCATCGACGAGGCGCAGGACACGAGCCCCCACCAATGGGAGATCGTGCGTCAGCTGGCGGAAGAATTCTTTGCCGGCGAAGGTGCGCGCGAGGGTGTGGAGCGGACCATCTTCGCCGTCGGTGACGAGAAGCAGTCGATCTATTCCTTCCAGGGCGCGGAGCCTGCCGCCTTCGCCGAGAGCGGTACCGTCTTCGCAAAGCGCGTCCCGGCGAGCGGCAGCCGCTTCGAGAAGGTGCGGCTGACACGCTCCTTCCGGTCGACCGAGGATGTGCTGCGCGCCGTCGATCTGGTGTTCGCGCGCGAGGAAGTTCGCGAGGGTCTGACGCTCTATCGCGAGCCGATCGAGCATAAGGCTATTCGCGAGAACGCGCCGGGTTACGTGGAGGTCTGGTCGCCCCTCAGCCCGCAGGTGGTGGAGGAGCCGGACGACTGGACCCAGGCCGTCGACCACGCCTCCGCGCCGGCCGCCCGGTTGGCCGAGGTGATCTCTGCCGAGATCGAGCGCTGGCTGAAGAGTGGCGAGGTTCTCGAGGGCAAGGGGCGCCGCCTTCGCCCGGGCGACGTCATGGTGCTGGTGCGCAAGCGCGACCGCTTCGTGCATGCCCTGTCGCGCAGCCTGAAGAACCGGCAGATATCGGTCGCCGGCGCCGACCGCCTGCGGCTCACCGGCCACATTGCCGTCAAGGACCTGATGGCGCTCGGCCGTTTTCTCCTGCAGCCGAATGACGACCTGTCGCTTGCCGCGATCCTGAAAAGCCCCCTCTTCGGATTGGACGAAGATGTGCTTTTCCGGCTTGCCTGGCCCCGCGAAGGCGGGATGTCGCTCTTCGGCGCCATGCGGCGCAAGGCACACGAGGATGCGCGCCTGAAGGAAATCCTCGACACGTTGCTGGCGTGGCAGAACGAGGCCGCCTTCAAGCCCGTCTACGAGTTCTACGCCGGGATTCTCGCCGGCACGCCCGAGCGCCCGGGCGCGCGCGGCCGTTTTGTCGCCCGGCTGGGGCACGAGGCGCACGACATTCTGGACGAATTCCTGTCCTTTTGTCTCGCTGGCGAGAAGACGGGCCTGATCGGGCTGGAAGCGCTTCTGGCCACCCTTGAGGGCGCGGCCCCCGAGGTCAAGCGCGAGATGGACCAGTCGCGCGACGAGATTCGTATCATGACCGTTCACGCGGCCAAGGGTCTGGAGGCGCCGGTGGTCTTCCTGGTCGACCCCGGCAGCGCCCCGGTCAGCAACAATCATATGCCGTGCCTGATGCCTTTCGCGATGAAAGGGCTCGGCCGTCCGTTAACGGGCTATCTCTGGCGTCAGGGCAAGGACCTTGCCAATTCCGCCGCCCGCCAGTTCGAGGCGGAGGTGCGCCGCAAGGCCGAGGAGGAGTACCGGCGCCTGCTTTACGTGGGCATGACGCGTGCCGAAGATCGTCTCATCGTCTGCGGCTATCACGGCGCGCGGCCCGCGCCCGATACGTGGCATACGCTGGTGCGCGAGGCTTTCGCCGCCGCGCCCGGAACAGAGGAGCGCGACACGCCGGAGGTTTGCGCACCGGTTCTGCGCTTCCGAGTCACACCGCTCACGGAGACCGCGCCGGTCCAGTCCGACGGCGCGGCAGAAGCCGAGGCGGCACCGCTGC
>NZ_JBHSUM010000273.1:0-2286 GCF_042660605.1 Nitratireductor sp. GCM10026969 | reverse complement strand
CGGACCGGCAGCAGCGCCTCGTCGTGCTCGGCTGCCGCCAGGCGCGGCCCGGCGAAGCGGATCAGCGTGCCGCCGGCTTCCATCCACTCGATCAGCCGGCTGCGCACCGAATCCGGCAGAGTGCCGACATCGGCCATGACGATCGCCGCTGGCTTCTGCTCCAGGAGCCGGGGCACGGATTGCGTCAGATCGGCGCTGCCGGCCTCGATGAGATCGGCATAGGGACCGATGGCCCGGCGAATGTAGTAGAGCGGTGAAAGGAGAGGCTGCGCTTCGTCGGCCTCGTGTTGGGAGATGAGCCCGATGCGGCGCCGCCGCGCATTTTCGTCGAGCAGCCGGAGCGCGCCGGCATGGTTCTCGCCGGCAAGCCCGATCGAGGTGAAGTCGTTGCGCAGTTCAAAGGGCACGCGCATCTCGCCCGTGGCGGCAGCTTCGCCGGGGCCGAAGCCGATGGCCGTTTCGGCGATGCGCCGGCCCTGCTCGTCGGTAGCGTAGGCGACGACCTGCCGTGGTCCCGTCTCCGACTCGCGCCGAACGGCGGTTACGGTAAAGCGCTCCGGCGCGTTGGCGCTGTCGGACAGGGCAACGAGCGGCAAGTTATCCGGAGCGATCCAAAGAACGTCGGAAAGCTCGGCAGAAAACAGCGTCTCGAAGGCTTCCGCGTCATCGCCGCGCGCGAGCCCGTCGGCAAGCACGGCGAGGCTCGCGCCGGGCAGTTGCGAAAGCGTTTCGGCAACCCGGGCGTAGATGGCGGGGCGGTCGCTAGGGACCGGGCGTGGCTCCGCGGCGTTCAACCGCTCGATCGCGGTTGCGGCGTCGAACGGGCCGATATCTTGAGCCGGTGCTTCGGCGGTCAGCGCCAGCACCACCGGCACGCCGCTTTCCCCCGCATCGTTGATCAGCCGCGTGGCGGTCGCCACCCGCCTGTCCCAGTCCGGAGCGCTCGACCAGCCATTGTCGAGCACCACGGCGAGCGCGCTGCCGCTGACGGCGGTCCGTTCGCGCGGATTGAAGACGGGGTCGGCAAGTGCCAGTATGACGAGCGCGGCAAGCGCGAGCCTGAGGAGCGTCAGCCACCACGGGCTTTGGTGCGGGGTTTCCTCCTTCCTGACGATGCGCGCCAGGATGGCCAGCGGCGGGAAGATCTCCCGCTGCGGCCGGGGCGGCGTCAGCCGCAAGAGCCACCAGATGACCGGCAGGGCAACGAGGCCCCACAGGACCATCGGCGCGCCGAAGGAGAGGGGGAGGAAGTTCATCGGCCCGCATCCATCTCGGCGGTCATGGCCGTATGCACGCGGATCAGGGCCTCCGAGGCCAGCCGGTCGGTGTGGTTGACCGTGTAGCTCCAGCCGACCTTCTTGGCCCAGCGGGAAAGTTCCTCGCGCCTTGCAAGGTAGAGCCGGCGATAGTCCTCGCCCAGCGTTTCGGCCCGGCCGGCTGTCAGCCTGGCGCCGGTCTCGGGGTCCCGGAACTCGGTGCGGCCGGAATAGGGAAAGGTCTCTTCGGCGGGATCGGCCACCTCGATCAGATGCGCACGGGTGCCCCGGCGCGCCAGCGGATCGAGCCAGCGCATGATCTCCTCCGGCGGATCGAGGAAGTCACCGACAATGACAACGTCGGAAAAGCGGCGGACCTGGGAGAAGTCCGCGCGTCCGGTGTCCGGCTCGGCATGGCTGATGTATTGCGCCAGCCGCTCCGCGCCGTTGCGGGCGGCGAAGGGGTCGGTCAGCCCAGGCCAGGCGATCCGCTCGCCGCTGCGCGACAGGAGCTCGGCCAGGGAGAGGATCAGCACGAGGGCGCGCGATTCCTTTGAAACCTCGGCCTGGCCGGAGCGGTAGAGCATCGAGGGGGAACGATCGGCCCACAGCCAGACGGTGTGCGCGGCTTCCCATTCCCGGTCGCGCACATAGAGATGGTCCTCCTCGCGGGCGGAGCGGCGCCAGTCGATGCGAGCGACGGCCTCGCCCTCGACATAGGGGCGGAACTGCCAGAAATTCTCGCCGATGCCGCGTCGGCGGCGGCCGTGCCAGCCGGCGATCACGTTGTTGACGACGCGGCGGGCCTCCACCAGAAGATCCGGCACCAGGGCCGCGCGCGTGCGGGCGCGCACCAGCGCGTCCTCTGTCGAAACGGGGGTGGTGACTTCACCGATCCGCGCCATCAGCCTCTGTCGCCGGTCGCTCAGCCGAGCGCCTTGACCCGGCGCGCAATGACATCGCGCACGCTCATGCCTTCCGCCCGCGCCGCGAAGGTCAGTGCCATGCGGTGCTGCAGCACCGGCTCGGC
>NZ_JBHSUM010000272.1:0-2366 GCF_042660605.1 Nitratireductor sp. GCM10026969 | reverse complement strand
GCGCCTGCCATTGCCGCGCGCGCTCCTCGATCTGCCTCAGCCCGCTCGCGCCGACGGCACAGTGCAGCGTCCCCGACCGCTCCGGCTCGCAGGCGATCGCGTGCTTCTCGACCAGCGCGAAGACGAGGCGCGGTGCCTCGCCCAGGAGCGTCAGGAGCCGCTCCCCATGGATTGCGCCCAACGTTTTCGGCAGTTCATCCGGCAGCACCCACATGCCGGCATTGACCAGCCCGACATTGCGGCCCGAACCCCCATGGCCGATCTCGCAGCCCTCGAGCACGACCGTCCTTGCTCCGGCCTCGGCCAGATGGAGGGCTGCCGATAGACCGGTGAAGCCGCCGCCGACCACCGCGACATCGGCTTTCAGCGCGCCGGCAAGCGCTGAGGTCTGCGGCGCGGGCGGCGCGGTCCGGGCCCAGAGGCTCTGGCCGTCGGGGTGTTCCTGCATGGCGAGCGAGCCTGCCTTTACTCACGGTCGGCGGCAGCTTTGGCACGGGTTTGCGCAAATGCCAATGGGCACGCGCGCTGACGGCGGAACGGGCTCCCGGCCTTTCCGGGAGATGCCTACGAATCCATGCGGTTTGCTATTTTACCGTAAGCATACGCCTCGCGTACTGACGTAAACGCCGCGCCGTTCCTATCGTGCCGGCGATTCTCTGCGCGTCGTGCTGGCGCGGCGTGGCCTGCGTATCCGTCCCTTATGCATGTGTACGCCCGCTCCGGGCATCGGCCGTCATACCAAGCCAACGGGATCCCCATGCCGACAGAACGCGAAAGCCATCATTCCTCCACAGCCGAGACGCGCAATGCCGCGGAATCCTTTCGACACGCCCGGGGCAATGGACCGGTTTCGTGGATGCGGTCGGCATGCGGCGCGGCGTTGGCCGTGCTCACCGGCGCGCGCATGGAGGCATGGACGTGCAGAGGGAGATGGGTTTGGGCCGCTGCGCTCCTCCTTGTCACGGCTGCCCTTGCTGTCGGCAATCCTCGCGGTGCGGCGGCGCAAAGCATGCCGGATTTCGGACAGTGCGACGGCCGGATGTTCCTGTCGCTCCATGATACGGCCACCGATGTCACCACCTTCTACGAAGTCGATACATCGACAAACCCGTTTCAGTACACGCATTTCGGAAGCGTGAACTTCCAGGTGAACGGCACGGCCTTCAATCCGGCCGATTTCTACGTCTACGGTGTGAACAACGCTACAGGCGACGTCATCAGGGTCGGCAGCGATGGCAACTGGGAGACGGTCACTGTAAACCCGCCTTTGCCGGCAGCGGCGTTTGCCGCCGAAATCGGTGCCGACGGCTACATGTATGTCGGCGGTGACAGCGCCACCCTCCACCGGGTCGACCTGACCACCGGTGACTCCACCACTATCACAATGTCCGAGAGTCCGGATGCCGCCGACTATGCGTGGCATGATGGTCTCCTTTACGCGGTGAGGAGGGGTACGAACGAGTTCTTGACCATCGACCCGAGTACCGGCGCCGTGTCCACGCTCGGCAACGTCACGGTATCCGGCGACATTACGGCGGCGTTTGGAGCGCCGAACGGGGTCTATGGCGCCGCGATCTCCGGCGGTTTCTACAAGTTTGACAAGGACACCGTCACGGCAACGAGGATCTCCGGCTCTCCAGGGGCTTCCAACAGCGACGGCGCCAAATGCTACTCGTCGATCGTTAATCTGCCCGCCGATATCCAGGTCACCAAGGTAAGCGACTCGGACTCCTACATCCCCGGTCAGGATGTAACCTACACGATCACGATCTCCAATCCGAACGGCCCCTTCGGCGTGTCGGGCCTCGAGGTGATCGACGACCCGACGCCGGAGGGTATCACGAATGCCCGATGGACGTGCACGGCCTCCGCTGGCGCAAGCTGCCGGCATGCGAGCGGCACGGGCGGCATCGAGGGTGAGAGGGTGAGTGTGCCGGTCGGTGGCGTCGTCACGTTCGACCTCACCATGGAAGTGCCACCGGACCATGATGGCGAGCTGGTCAACGTCGTCACGGCCACGAACCCCCAGGATTCGGCGGATCCCGATCCGGACAACAACACGTCGAGCTTCGCCAAGCTGCCGGCCCATATGGAGCTTAGGAAAACGGGGAACCTGATCGCCGGCGGTAACGGCCAGGCGGATGCAAACGAAGAGATCGAGTACAGCTTTACGATCGAGAACACCGGTGGTGTGAAGCTGACCAACCTCACGGTCAGCGATCCGATGATGACGGTCTCGGGTTCCATTGCGGAACTGGACCCCGGCGCAAGCGGCACCCTCACGGCGCGCTACACGCTGACGCAGGCTGACATTGATTTGGGCCGGCTGGAGAACCAGGCGACGGCGCATGCGCAGGCTTCCAGCG
>NZ_JBHSUM010000271.1:0-2378 GCF_042660605.1 Nitratireductor sp. GCM10026969 | reverse complement strand
GGCTCCATCGCCGTGGCGCTGCTCGCCGGGCGCGGTTACGAGGTCGTCGCGTCCACCGGCCGCACGGGGGAAGAGGCGTACCTGAAGGATCTGGGCGCCAGCGAGATCATCCCCCGCGAGGAGCTTTCCGGCCCGGCCCGGCCGCTCGGCAAGGAGCGCTGGGCCGGCGGCATAGACGTTGTGGGCAGCCACACGCTTGCCAATGTGCTCTCAATGACCTGCTACGGCGGCGCGGTGGCGGCTTGCGGTCTGGCCCAGGGCCTGGATCTGCCGGCCTCGGTCGCACCCTTCATCCTGCGCGGTATCTCCCTGCTCGGTGTCGATTCGGTCATGGCGCCGCGTGTGCTGCGGCTGGAAGCCTGGCGGCGCCTTGCCGCCGAGCTCGACCACGCCAGGATTGCCGCCGTCTCGCACACGATTCCCTTCCGCCAGGTCGTCGACGCGGCGGGGGATATCATCGCCGGACGGGTGCGGGGTCGGCTCGTCGTCGAAATGTAAACAAAGCCCTTGCGGCTTTGCTAAGAGTTGAGCCGGCCGCCAAAACCTTCCGTAACATCCCCCGATTATGGTCGCTGCCATGTGGGGCATCGGACGGATAAAGGCAGCTTTCAAGCATTGCGCGGCGGCGATCGGCCGCCTTCCCGCTGCGTTCTGGTTCGGCGTGTGTGCGCTTCTGGTTTGTGCCCTGGCGTATATCACCGGCGCCGCATTCGCCGTCGTTGCCGCACTCGCGCTGATGGCCGGTGTCGGCCTGGTGGCGGGTCTGCGCCGGTTAAGGCCTGCCGGTATATCCGCCACCGATGGCCCCCCGGCTGGAACGGCACGGCTGGAAGAGCTTGCCGACCGCATGTGGGAGATGCAGGAGAGCGAACAGCGCTTTTACGGCCTTCTGGAGGCGCTCGGCGACCTCGTGGTCCATCGTGACCGCGACGGGCGTATTCTCTACGCCAACAGGGTCTTCGCCGAACTCGTGGAGTGCGAGCCGCGTGAGCTTGTCGGCAAGACGCTCACGCAGTTCGGTGTCGATATCGGTGTCGTGCCCGATTCGGCCTTTTCCGAGGGCGAAAGCCTGAGCTCCACCGACGTCGCCATTCATGCCAGGGGCGGCCTGCGGTGGTTCTCCTGGACGGAGCTTTCCCGGCGCGATCATGACAGCGGTACCGTTTCCCACTGGGCCATCGCCCGCGATATCACGGCGCGCAAACGTGCCGAGACCGCGCTCGTCAATGCGCGCGAGCGCGCCGAGCAGGCGAGTCTGGCGAAATCGCGCTTTCTCGCCACCGTCAGCCACGAGATCCGCACGCCGATGAACGGCATCATGGGCATGGCCACGCTGCTCGCCGACACCCGCCTTTCGGCCGAGCAGCGCACCTATGTCAGCGCCGTCTCCACCTCCGCCAGCGCCCTCCTGGCGCTGATCGAGGATCTCCTGGACTATTCCAAGATCGAGGCCGGGCGGCTGGCGCTCGAGCCGCAGCAGGTCTCGATCCGCGAATTGGTGGAAAGCATCGTCGAGCTCATGGCCTCGCGCGCCTTCGGCAAGGATATCGGAATGGGCTGCCACATCGCCCCGGATGTGCCGGAGACCATCACCGCAGATCCCGGCCGCCTGCGCCAGGTCCTGCTCAACCTCTTGGGCAACGCCGTGAAGTTCACCGAGGAAGGCGGGGTGCTCGTTACCGTCACGACGGCCGCCGTAGGCGGCAAGCCGGCCCTCGCCATTCGCGTGGACGACACCGGCCCCGGCCTCGATGAGGCCGCCGTCGCGCGCATCTTCAGCGAATTCGAGCAGGCCGACGGCAGTTCCACCCGCAGGCATGGCGGAGCCGGTCTTGGCCTTGCCATCACCAGCCGCCTCGTCGAGGCGATGGAAGGCAGCATCGCCGTCGACAGCGCCCCCGGCGAGGGTGCGGCGTTCACGGTCTGCCTGCCGGTCGGCGAAACCACCCCGGCCGAGCACGCGCTCGCCCTGAAGGGCTGGACGGTGGCCATCATCACGCCGCACGCCGTCGAGGGCGAGGCACTGGCCATGACCGTGCGCGCGCACGGCGGGAAGGCCGAGATCTTCGATGGCGAGACGAGCGCGGTCGCGCTTCTGCGCCGGCGAAACACCGGCTTCGATGCCGTCATCATCGATGCCGCGCTGGAGGACGAGAAGGCCGGCCTGCTTGCCCGCCTGCGCCGCAAGGGCCTGCGGATGAAGCTTGCGCTGACGCTGATCGCGCCCACCGACCGGGGCCGGCTGGCCTCTTTCCGGGCCAACGGCTATGGCGTCTTTCTCGCCCGACCCGCCCGCGGCCGTACGCTTTTGCGCCTCCTCCTCAACGAGGGGCCAAGAACGGACGACAGCCAGGCCGTCGAGGTGCGCCCCGCACGGC
>NZ_JBHSUM010000270.1:0-2424 GCF_042660605.1 Nitratireductor sp. GCM10026969 | reverse complement strand
GGGCCACATGGTGAAGATAGAGGTGGAGGTGGACACGCTTACCCAGCTGGACGAAGCGCTGGCCCTCGGCGTGGATGCCGTGCTGCTCGACAACATGAGCCTCGACCAGCTTGCGAAAGCCGTCGCGCGCGTGAACGGCCGCGCGATCACGGAGGCATCGGGCCGCGTCACGCTGGAAACCGCGCCGGCCATCGCGGCAACGTGCGTCGACCTCATCTCGGCCGGCTGGCTGACCCACAGCGCGCCCACCCTCGACATCGGGCTGGATTTCGCGGCGGTGGGGTAGCGGCTTCTCCTCCAGCCCTTCGTCATCCCGGCCAAGGGAGCGCAAGCGACCGCGAGCCGGAATGACGGGGCATGGGAGACATACCCGCCCTCTTCTCGCAGTTTGCCCCACCACATTACCCGGCGCTTGACAAAACCCGCACCATTTCCTCTAAACTTCCACCTTCACCAGGGGGGCCCGGACAACGGGCTGAGATACCGCTGGCCTGAAAGGCAGCGCGGTGACCCTTAGAACCTGATCCAGTTCATACTGGCGTAGGGATGGTGCGATGGCTTTCAAGGACTGCCGCCGGCAACCCGCCGAATACCCGAAAGCCTCACCCTCATCCTTTCCCGGAACTGGTTCGAGACCCCGCGCAACCAAGCGGAGACCACGGCTCATGCGAGGGAAGGAAGACCAATGAAACTCATCGTCAACGGGCAGACGCTGGAGGCGGAGGCGCAAAGCCTCGCCGCCCTGCTTGCCGAACTCGGCTACGAGGGCGACTGGTACGCGACCGCCGTCAATGCCGAGTTCGTGCCGGGCGAGGAGCGCGAACAGATACGGCTTTCGGACGGCGATCGCGTGGAAATTCTCACGCCGCGGCAGGGGGGCTGAATGATGGGGCTGACCGTCTACGGAACGACGCTGTCCTCCCGCCTCTTGCTCGGCACGGCGCAATACCCCTCGCCGGCCGTCCTCGCCGAGGCGGTCAAGACGTCCGGCACCGCGGTGGTCACCGTGTCGCTGCGCCGCGAGGGTGCCGAGGGCGGGACCGGGGCCGGCTTCTGGTCGCTGGTGCGCGAGTTCGGGGTGCATGTCCTTCCCAACACTGCGGGCTGCCACACCGTGAAGGAGGCGGTGACGACGGCGAAGATGGCGCGCGAGGTCTTCCACACCGACTGGGTGAAGCTCGAGGTGATCGGCCATCACGACACGCTGCAGCCGGACGTCTTCGGCCTCGTCGAGGCAGCGCGGATCCTCTCGGAAGAGGGCTTCTCGGTCTTTCCCTACACCACCGACGATCTGGTGGTCGCCGAGAAGCTGGTCGAGGCGGGCTGCTCCGTGCTCATGCCCTGGTGCGCGCCGATCGGCTCGGCCAAGGGGCCCATCGACATGGATGCGCTGCGGACGCTGCGGGCGCATTTCCCCGACGTACCCCTGATCGTCGATGCGGGGCTCGGCCGCCCGTCCCACGCCGCCGCGGTGATGGAGCTCGGCTATGACGGCATCCTGCTCAACACCGCGGTCGCCAAGGCGGGCGATCCCGCCGCCATGGCCGGCGCCTTCGCAAAAGCCGTGGAGGCCGGCCACGCCGCCTTCCATGCCGGTGTCCTGGAGCCGCGCGACATGGCCGTGCCGTCGACGCCGGTCATCGGGCAGGCGGTCTTCTCATGACGCTCGATCCCTTCTATCTCATCGTCGACAGCGCCGCGTGGATCCACCGTCTGGTGCCGCTCGGCGTCAAGCTCGTGCAGTTGCGAGTCAAGGACAAGGACGAGGCAGCACTGCGCCAGGAGATCCGCCGCGCACGGGAGACCTGCGCCCGGCACGGCTGCCAGCTCATCGTCAACGACTATTGGCGGCTCGCCATCGAGGAGGGCTGTGATTATGTCCATCTCGGCCAGGAGGACCTCGCCGCCGCCGAAACCCGGGCGATCAAGCGCGCGGGGCTCCAGCTCGGCATCAGCACCCACGACGAAAGTGAACTGAAGACCGCTCTCGCGGCCGAACCGGACTATGTCGCGCTCGGCCCCGTCTATCCGACGCTGCTCAAGAAGATGAAGTGGGCACCGCAGGGGCTGGACCGGATCGCGGCATGGACTGAAACGGTCGCGCCGCTGCCGCTCGTCGCCATCGGCGGGCTGACGCCGGAGCGCATCCCGGGTGTGTTCGAGAAGGGTGCGGCCTCCGCCGCCGTGGTCACGGACGTTCTCATGAACGCCGATCCCGAGGCGCGCACGCGCGAATGGATCATGGCGACGGACCGATGGCGCTGAGCAGCCCCATCCCGGACACGCACGTGCTTGTCGTCGCCGGCAGCGACCCGACGGGCGGCGCCGGCCTCGCCCGCGATATCGAGACGGTCGCGGCCTTCGGCCTCAGGGCGGCAGTCGCCGTCACGGCGGTGACGGTGCAGACGCACGGGCAGGTCTTGC
>NZ_JBHSUM010000269.1:0-2471 GCF_042660605.1 Nitratireductor sp. GCM10026969 | reverse complement strand
GGCGCGGAAGGCGGTGTGCGCGTGCGGCAGGTGGCCTGCCTCGGCAACTGCAAGCGCGGCCTCTCCGCGGCGATCCTGCGTGAGGGGTGCTGGTCCTATGTCTTCGGCGAGTTGCAGCCGGGCAGCGGCGAAGACCTGATCGCGGGTGCGGCGCTGTTCGCCCGCTCCGAGGATGGCTTTATGCCCTTTCGCGGCCGGCCCCAGGCGCTCAAGCGCGGGCTTATCGCACGCATTCCCACCTATGACAGCCTGAAGGAGATTCCATGACCGCCGCTCTCCAACGCGTGCCCTGCACGGTGATCACCGGTTTTCTGGGCGCCGGCAAGACGACGCTGATCCGCAACGTGCTGGAACAGGCAGGCGGGCGCCGGATCGCCGTGCTCGTCAACGAGTTCGGCGATATCGGCATCGACGGCGAGATCCTGCGCAATTGCGGGATCGAGGGGTGCACGGACGACGATGTGCTGGAACTGGCCAACGGCTGCATCTGTTGCACCGTGGCCGACGACTTCGCGCCGGCACTCGACAGGATCCTCTCACTCGAACCGAGGGTGGACCACATCCTGATCGAGACGTCGGGGCTGGCGCTGCCGAAGCCCCTGGTGCAGGCCTTCAACTGGCCGGGGATCAAGAGCCGCGTGACGGTCGACAGCGTGGTGGCGGTGGTCGACGGGCCGGCGCTGGCCGGCGGCCGGGTGGCGGCCGACATGGAGGCGCTCGCCGCGCAGCGGGTGGCCGACGAATTGCTCGACCACGACGATCCCATCGAGGAGGTCTTCGACGACCAGGTGGCCTGCGCCGATCTCATCATCCTCTCCAAGGCCGATCTTCTGAATGAAGGCGACCTCGCCAGCGCCGAAGGCCGCATGAACGGCCATGTCCGCGCCGGCACCAAGATCGTGCCCGGCATGAACGGCAAGGTCGATGTGGGCGTGCTGCTCGGTCTCGGGCTCGCGGTCGAGAACGACATCGAAAACCGCAAGTCGCATCATGACGGCGCCGACGATCACGAGCACGACGATTTCGACACGTTCGTACTCGACCTGCCGGCAGTGGCGAGCCCCGAGGCGCTGGCCCGCAAGGTGGCGGCGGCGGCCGAAGCGGAAAACGTGCTGCGACTCAAAGGTTTCGCCCATGTGGAGGGCAAGCCGATGCGGCTTCTGGTCCAGGCCGTCGGTCCGCGCGTGACGCATCATTACGACCGCCCCTGGAAGGCGGACGAGGCACGCGGCACGCGCCTCGTCGTCATCGGCCTCAAGGGCCTCGACCGGACGGCGGTCGAGAAGCTCCTGGCGGCATGAAACGATGCACATCCTCGCCACCAGTTCCGCCTCGCTCGACGACCTGATCGAGCCGGTCGACCTTCGCCAGAGCCCGGCGGAGATGGTGGCGCTGTCCTTTACCGACAGTGACCTGGCGGGGCTTGCCGCCGCCTGGAAGGCGGACGAGAAGGCGCTGCCTTCGCTGAGGCTCGCCCCCCTGCGCGAGCTGCGCCATCCCATGTCGGTGGATCTCTGGGTCGACAGCGTGGCGGCCCATGCGCGCGTCGTGGTCGCCCGCATCCTCGGCGGCTACGACTGGTGGCGCTATGGCTGCGATCAGCTTGCCGCGACAGCACGCGAAAAGGGTATCACGCTGGCACTGCTGCCGGGCGAGGGCGGCGAGCGGGACGACCGGCTGACTTCACTCTCGACAGTCACCGAGGAGACCTATGAAAGGCTGCTCGCCTGCTTCCGGGAAGGCGGGCCGGAAAACATCGGCCTGGCCGTTCGCCACATGGCGCGAATGGCGGGTCATGAAGTCGAGGCAGGCGAGCCCCGCCCGCTCCCCCGCGCCGGATATTACGGGCCGGGCAGGGGTGTTGTGGGGCTGGAGTATTTTGCTCAACGTGCTTTGCCAGCCCCCTCTCTTGCAAATTCTAAGGACTTGAGCTTTGCCCAAGCCCAAGAATTTGCTTTCTCCCCCGCCAAGGGGGAGAGAGACCCCTCGCGGCTCAGTTCCTCCCCATTTCCGGCATCTGAGAGTGGCAGCGGCGTTGAAGCGGGCGCCCATCTCCCCTATGGCGGGGGAGAAAGCGATTTCAACATCTTAGCTGGAGCGAAGCGGAAGCTAAGTGTTAGAAATCGCAAGAGAGGGGGCGCGGCTGCGGAGCCGGTAGATTCCTTCCGCCCCGTTGTCCCACTCGTCTTCTACCGCTCGATGCTGCTCGCGGGCGACATTGCACCCATCGACGCTCTGACAAAAGCATTGGAAGAACGGGGCATCCTCGCCGTTCCCATCTTCGTCGCCACCCTGCGCGACGACACCGCGCGCCAGCTCCTCGACGAGACGGTGAAGGCTCTGCATCCCGCCGCCCTCGTCACCGCCACCGCCTTCGCCAGCAGCATGGAGGGCGAGGGCGAGGCGCTGTTCGACCGGCTTGGCCTGCCTGTCTTCCAGGTGGCCGTCGCCACCACGCGGCGCGAGGCGTG
>NZ_JBHSUM010000268.1:0-2514 GCF_042660605.1 Nitratireductor sp. GCM10026969 | reverse complement strand
CGCGCCGCCCAAGGCTTCTTCTCCATCGAGCGCACCTGTCCGCAATGCCACGGCCGCGGCGAGATCATCCAGGACCCGTGCCCGAGCTGCGCCGGCCAGGGCCGCGTGATGCAGGAGCGCTCGCTTTCGGTCAATATCCCCTCCGGCATCGAGGACGGCACCCGTATCCGGCTGGCGGGCGAGGGCGAGGCGGGCCTGCGCGGCGGGCCGGCGGGCGACCTCTACATCTTCCTTTCGGTGAAGCCGCACGAGTTCTTCCAGCGCGACGGCGCGGATCTTTATTGCAAGGTTCCCATTTCGATGACTACCGCCGCGCTCGGCGGCGCCTTCGAGGTGGCCACGCTCGACGGCACCCAGACGCGCGTGAAGGTTCCCGAAGGCACGCAGAACGGGCGCCAGTTCCGCCTGCGCGGCAAGGGCATGCCGGTCCTGCGGCAGCCCCAGACGGGTGATCTGTATATCCAGGTCGCCGTCGAGACGCCGCAGAACCTGACGAGGAAGCAGCGTGAATTGCTGGAAGAGTTCGAGAAGATCTCCTCGGGCGACAACAGCCCGCAGTCGACCGGCTTCTTTGCCCGCATGAAGGACTTTTTCGAGTCGCTCAGCGACTGAGATGGACTTTCGGGCGGTGGAACATCGTTTGAACCGCGCCGTTTCGCGCGGTAAGGAAGGTCGTGACCTTTGGCGGGCCGGTGTATGCTGATACGCCGCCTGAGGGCGGCAAGGGAGGACGAGCGAAGTGTCGTCGTTCCGCGCCACGAGGAAGTGAGTGAGGAATGGGAAAAGGTTTGGACGTACGCAAGGCCATAGCCGCCCGGTTCGGCGATGAGCTGCGTTTCTTTCGCGGCTGGATGGACAAGCCGAAGGCCGTCGGCGCCATCGCCCCCACCAGCTCGGTGACCGCACGGCGCATGGCATCGGTCGTGCGTCCCGAAACCGGCGACCTGGTGCTGGAACTGGGGCCGGGCACGGGTGTCATCACCCGCGCTATTCTTGCCCGCGGCGTAAAGCCGGAAAACCTCGTGTCTATCGAATATTCGAGCGAGTTCGTCGAATGCCTAAGGCGCGACCTGCCGGGTGTCAACGTCGTCCACGGCAGTGCCTTCGAACTCGACAAGGTGCTCGCGCCCTGGAAGGGACACACCTTCGACTGCGTCGTGTCCGCCATCCCCCTGCTCAATTTCCCGATGCCGCAACGCATAGACCTCGTCGAGCGGCTGCTCGATCTGCTGCCGGCCGGCCGGCCCATCATGCAGATCACCTACGGCGCGCTGTCGCCGCTTCCGTCCGGGCGCGGCAGCTACTCGGTCGAGCGCTTCGACTTCGTGATGCGAAACATCCCACCGGCACACCTTTGGATCTACCGCCGCGCCACGCACGCCTGAATCGGGTTATGAAGCGCCGATGGCCTACAGGGCGGGAACGCAAACGGAGACCCGAATGACGCCGCGAATCCTGGTTTTTCCCGGCTCTACGCGCACCGGCGCCTTCAGCGGCAAGACGGCCGACGCGGCGGTAAAGGAGTTGGCGCTGCAAGGCGCGGAGGTCACGCGCATCTCCCTCGACGACTACCCCCTGCCCATCCTCAACCAGGACCTGGAGCGTGAAAAAGGTGTGCCGGAGAACGCCCTGAAGCTGGCTTACATGCTCGGCGCGCATGACGGCGCGCTGATCGCCAGCCCTGAGTACAACGCCTCCGTTCCGCCGCTCCTGAAAAACACGATCGACTGGATCAGCCGCGTCAATGCGGACAGCGACGGCCGCCCTTTCCGCGCCTTCAGCGGCAAGCCGGTGGCGCTCTGCTCCTCATCGGGAGGGATCTTTGCCGGCGTGCGCGCGCTGAACCACCTGCGTGCCGTCCTCGTGCACTGCCAGGCCGAGGTCATCACGCCGCAATGCTCGGTGCCGCGGGCAAGGGAAGCATTCGACGACAACGGCGATCTGCTGGAAGAGCGGCTGCAGAAGGCGATGACAAAGGTCTGCCGCACGCTGATCGAGCGGGCGCGCATGCTGTCGACCCGTTTGGAGGCATAAACGACATGAGCGAAGACATGCGCGAGCGGCTGATCGTCGGCCTTGATCTGCCAAGCCTCGCCGAGGCGGAAAGCGCGGTGGCGGAGCTCGGCGACGCGGTGAGCTTCTACAAGATCGGTTATCAGCTCGCCTTTGCCGGCGGGCTGGATTTCGCCGCCACGCTGGTGCGGTCGGGCAAACGTGTCTTCCTGGACATGAAGCTTCTGGACATCGACAATACGGTGGCCAGGGGCGTGGAGAACGTCGCCCGCATGGGCGTCACCATGCTGACCCTCCATGCCTATCCGAAAGCGATGCGCGCGGCCGTCGCCGCGGCGGAAGGCTCCGGTCTCTGCCTCCTTGGCGTATCGGTGCTCACCTCGATGGACGAGGCGGACCTGCGGGAGGCGGGCTATGTGGACGATCCCCAGACGCTTGTCCTGCGCCGCGCCCGCCAGGCGCTCGATGCCGGCCTGGGCGGCGTCGTCTGCTCGGCGGCCG
>NZ_JBHSUM010000267.1:0-2546 GCF_042660605.1 Nitratireductor sp. GCM10026969 | reverse complement strand
CGAGCCCCAGCCGCAGGGGCGCGGCGACCGTCGCGGCGGCCGTCACCCGGCCGTCTTCCACACGTGCGACCTTCAGATGCGCGCCGCCGATGTCGAAACCGGCTACGATTTTCTTTTGCCCTGTCACGTGTCACGCTTTCCCGAGGATGCGGATTCGAAGACCCGTCGGAGGAGATCGTGCGTATCATACCGGTGCTCGACCTGAAAGGCGGCCAAGTGGTGCGCGCGGAAGGTGGAGAGCGTGCGCGCTACCACCCGATCGCCACACCGCTGAGCTCAGACGCGGCACCTGTCTCCGTCGCGCGCGGCCTGCGCACGATGCACCCGTTCCCGGCCTTCTATATTGCCGACCTCGATGCCATCGAGAAGGGCGCGCCCGACGAGGAGGCCCTGGAGAGCCTGCAACGAATGCCCGACGCGCCGGAACTGTGGCTCGACGCAGGCTTCGCCGAGGAGGCAAGCCTTGTCGCAGCACTCGCGCGGCCGGGGCTCCGGCCGGTGCTCGGGTCGGAATCCCAGGACGATACAGCGCTCATCGGCCGTTTCCGGGATCATCCGGGCCTCGTCCTCTCGCTGGACTTCTTCGCCGACGGTTTTCGCGGGCCGGAGGCACTTCTGTCGGACACGGCGCTTTGGCCGCCGACGATAATCGTCATGACCCTTGCGCAGGTGGGTTCCGGTGCCGGGCCGGATTTCGCGCGGCTGCGGGACATCAAGGCACGGGCGGACGGGCGCACCGTCATCGCCGCCGGCGGCGTGCGCAACGAAGAGGACCTGCGCCGGCTCGCCGAATGCGGCATCGCCGGCGCGCTGATGGCGACCGCATTGCACGGCGGCGCGCTGACGCCGGCGCAGCTTGCACGGCTGAGCGCGTTGTAGGTGAGGAATCCAGAGCGGTTCCAGGAAAAGTCGGAGCCGGTTTCCCGGCTGGAATCAAATGCATAGATCAGTTTGCCGCTTCTATGAGACGGCGATCTGATCCGAGCGCCGCTCCCCGCGAGTGTAGGCGGACAGCAGCGGCTGCCCTCAATTCAAGAACTGTCGATGCCGGAGTTATCGTAAGGGTGTGCTGCGCTATTCGGGAGATCGATGTCGGTCTGTATGCATCGGCGATCCGTCACCTTCCGGACAGGACGGCCGTTCGCCTGGGGACACCCGGACATAAGCGCGTTAAAGCCGGCGCTATGTACGCGCCGGCATGGGACGCCTCTTGGGCATCTGCAAGGAGCCGCCCCTTTTGGGCGGCGTCTAAAGGCCTACGAGCCTCTTCAACCGGCGCAACAGACCACCCGACTGCTCAGATGGTTTTGCCTGTGCGGGGTTGTTTCGTGTCTAAGCCGCGGCACCGAAGGGGTGCTTGACCGTATCCCGCTTCGACGTGACCTCGGCTGCCGTCGGCGTGCCGTTGACGGCCCGCTCGATCGATTCCTTGGTCGCGCGATAGTTGTACTCCTGGATCTTGGCGTCGTCCTCCGCCTCCCAGTGGATGAACACGCCGACGCAGATGAACAGATCATCCGCCTCCTCCTCGGGGATGATCCCCTCGGCGACGCTGTCCTGCACCGCCTTGGCGACGGCAAACTGCGCCGGGCCGAACATTTGCACGGCCTGCTTCTGGCCCTTGATGGTGACCTTGTTGAAAAGCACCGTGTTCGGTTTACAGGGCATGTTGGGCGCAATCACCGCCAGAAGGGTGGTGAACCCATCCTTGTTGTTCGTCAGCGCGTTGCAGAATGCCGCCTCCACCGGGCTGCCGCGCGGGCCGATGAGTAGATCGATATGCGCCACCTCGTTGCCATCTCCAACGAGCGATTCGCCAACCATTACTTTCGAGATTTTTGCCATACCAGTGTTCCTCCAAGACATGGTTTTGATGTCCAAGGATGCCGCACCAGGCAGACACCCAGTGGACGACTATCCTTGTTGGCAGCATCCGGAGCGTCCGGACCGGTTGGCTAGATAGTCACGGAGTACAGTTCCGCAGCCAAATTGAACCATTAACGCATTAATTATGCAAGTTTGACCTGAGGCCCCGAACGAAAAGCGTAGCCACGGTCAGGTCCGCCGAGGTGCCGGGATTGAGCGATTGCGCCTTCAACCGGCGATCGAAATCCATGAGTTTTCCGATCCGCGCGGCCTCGTCATGCATCCTTTCGGTTTCGGACAGCACCGCGGCGGCCTCGCGAGCCAAAGCCTCGGCGGCGGGAACGCCGTGCTTGCGTGCCACGTGGCTGTCGGGGAAGCCCGCCAGGAAAGCGAGATAGGTGAAGACTGTCGGCCACATGCCGTCCAGGCCGCGCCCTTCGGCTTTTCGATGCGCAGCGACACCGGTTTCGAACACGTCCTGGAAATCGGTCGCATACTGCCGGGCGATGATGTCGCGATCGGAAGCCGCCCGCATGGCCTCCACGACCGTCACGCGCGGCGCCTCCCGCACGTCGTGGGAAGGGGCGGAACCCAGCCCGCCGGGCGAGGCGAGCACGATCGCCTCGAAGACGGGGGCGCTGTCGGCGACGTCCATTCCGGCAAGCACGCGGGCGAGTGCC
>NZ_JBHSUM010000266.1:0-2585 GCF_042660605.1 Nitratireductor sp. GCM10026969 | reverse complement strand
ACCCGCGGGGCAAGGCGCATCATGCGCCGGGCCCCTTGACCGGTCGACTGCGGGACAGCGGCCGGCGGGGTGCGTTGTACGCGCCACCAAAAACCAACAGAGTGGCACGGACAACGCGCCCCGCTTCCCGACACCAGAGCCCTCATGGTGAGCCTGTCGAGTGGTGAGCCTGCCGAACCAAGCGGCCAGACGGTGAAAACCGGGCGTGGCGAGGATGCCGCGCGCCCGGCAGAAAGGAGACCAAGATGGACGAAGAAAACCCGCTCGTGACAGAAGCGCTGAACAGGTTCGAAGCGCTCCTGAAGAACGCGCCGGAGCCCGCGCTGGAGGGCCCCTTCGCACCGCCGCCATGGCCGCGCGCAGAGATGGATGTGATGCACCGCATGCTGGCCGGCGAGATGGGCCTGCCGGAGCGCTGTCCCGACCGGCGGTGCCGGCGTTCCGGGCGATGCAGGGGCGGGATCGGCGACAAGCCCGGCGCCTGCGCGGACCTTTGGGACGACGCCGGGAACGAGAGGCTGCGCGCCGCCTGTCTCGCCCTCGTGCTTGGCTGGATGACCGAGATCCGCCGCCTTTGCAGACGGGAGGACATGCTACTGCCGCCCGACATCCCCGCGGGTATCGAAACGCCCGACGAAAACATGCCGCAATGCCGCTGGTAGGGCACGGAACCCCGCCGCCCCTCCCCTCGTTCGCCCCTTGAAAGCAAGACCAGGGGAGACGAGACCATGGCCCGCTCCGACGAGCGCAAGACCGAGGTTCTGGAGGAAGGCGACATCTTCTTCCTTTACCGCCCGGCGGTGAACGAGGACGAGCCCCATGGCATGGGCGACGTGCAGCGCTTCGAGATGGTGCTGAGGCCCGTCGGCGGCGAGCATGTGCGCCTGATGATCGTCGGCCGCAAGCGCCTGCCCGATCCCGAGCGCCACGAGCGCTTCTGGGGCTTCGTCGAGATGGTCGCCGACTCGGCAAAGAAGATCGAGCCCGAACTGCGCGGCGAAGAATACGGCACGAAGACGCGCGGAAAGCAGGAGCAGCCCGCCGCCCGGCCCGCCGGCGAGGGCGTCTACGTGCTCTCGCTCGAGGATGGCCAGATGCACCTTTCCTACAAGCTGGAGCTGCCCGAAAAGCCCGGCGAGGTGCAGAAGGCCTTCCGCATCGCCCCCGAGGCGAGCTACGTGCTGTCCATCAAGAACCCGGAAAAGGGCAGTCCCGCCAATGCGGGACTGTCCGAAGACGACGAGGCGGACTATCCGAAGACGCTGCAGGAAGAGTTCCGCGGCCGCCGCTTCGCCCGCGAGGACGCCCACTTGCTCGACTACGAAGGCGCGGAGTTCATCCTGGTCGGCGCGCGCACCGACCCGGAAGCCGAATACGGCGTGGAGATGGAAACGGACGAGGAGGACTACGCGCACGCCGAGGCGATCCGCCGCCTGCGCATGGTCCGCTCCCGCCATCCGGTGAAGCCGCTCTTTAAGGGCGGCTGGGCGTGAGAGGCAGGATGAGATCGGCTGCGTCCGTCCCCACGCGCGTCATCCCGGCCAAGGGAGCGCAAGCGACCGCGAGCCGGGATCCATTCCGTGACGCCTCAGCCCGACGCAAACCGCGCCGGGACCGGCGGCACGGGCTCTCGAAAGGGCCGAGGGCCAGCGTCGGAGAGGGATCAGCTCCGCAGGCCGGTCTCCTTGAGCAGCCCCTTGCGCTTGGCGTCGTAATAGTAGCCGCTGGCGTAAAAGCGCACCGCGCGGTCCTCGTTGCCGCCGGCGGTGAGGTAGGCCCCGCGCAGATATTTCACCGCGTATTTCAGGTTCGTCTCGGCGTCGAGCAGCCCGCTCGCCGGTCCGCGATAGCCCATGGTCTGCGCCGTGTCGTGACGGATCTGCATCAGGCCCCAGTAGATCCTGTTGCGCGCGGCGGGGTTGAAGTTGCTCTCCCGCTTGACAACGCGGCGCACGAGCCTTTCCGGCACCTCGTAATGCGCCGCATATTTCCGGATCAGCGCGTCGAGCTCGGCGCTTTGCGCCTCGACCGGGCGCACCGTCCCGCTTTCCTCGAAGGCCGTCAGCGCGGCCGGCCTCGCCTGGCCCGCCGCATAGGCTTCCGCCGCCACGCCGCCCTCGTCACCGGCCGCCTCGGCACCTTGCTCCTTGGCCGGCCCGCCGAGCGCGGCGGTCGTCTTCGTGCCCGCCGTGCTGCACCCGGCAAGAAGTGGCGCGGCAAGAAGGGTACAAACGCTCAAACACTGCAGCAAAGTGGCCAAGGCTCACCCCTCCGGTTCCATTGCCTCCGCCCGCCTGCTGCATAGCCGATTGCCGAAAACTGTTCAACGCACAGTTTCCTTCGGGAAATGTTCTTGATTTGTACCAACGATCCGGGATAGGCTGGGGTCCGTCGTCTGGTCCCCCGGTTAAAGGCAATGCCGCTTCATCACGTTTTCGAAACCGCATTCGGGTTCTGCGGCATCGCCTGGAGCGAGGACGGCCTCTGCCGTTTCGTCCTTCCGGTCGAGGCGCCTGCGGCAGTCGAGGCCCGGCTGGAGAAGACGCTCCCCGGCTCCCGCGCCGCCGCCCCCACGGGTGCCGCCG
>NZ_JBHSUM010000265.1:0-2635 GCF_042660605.1 Nitratireductor sp. GCM10026969 | reverse complement strand
TGCGGCGCACGCCGCCGAGGTCGGCGCGCACGGCCTGATGGTGATCCGCCGCGTGCTTTCGCGCGGCACGGCGCACAGCGCCCAGCGCGCGCATTTCAAGGCGATCCTTTCGGCCGCCCCCGACCTGCCCGCCGTGATTTACAACAGCCCCTATTACGGCTTCGCCACCCGCGCCGACCTGTTCTTTGCGCTGCGTGCCGAGCATCCCAACCTGATCGGCTTCAAGGAATTCGGCGGCGCCGCCGACCTGCGCTATGCCGCCGAGCACATCACCTCGCAGGACGACGACGTGACGCTGATGGTCGGCGTCGACACCAACGTTTTCCATGGCTTCGTCAATTGCGGTGCCAGGGGCGCGATCACCGGCATCGGCAATGCGCTCCCGCGCGAGGTGCTGCATCTCGTCTCCTTGTGCGAGAAGGCGGCCAGGGGCGACGCCCGCGCCCGCGTCCGGGCGAAGGAGCTCGACGAGGCGATGGCGGTCCTCTCCTCCTTCGACGAGGGACCGGACCTGGTGCTCTATTACAAGCACCTGATGGTGCTGAACGGCGACAGCGAATACGCGCTGCACTTCAACGAGACCGACGCACTGACCGATGCCCAGCGCAACTATCTCGAAGCGCAGTATACGCTCTTCCGCGACTGGTACGCGGACCGGAGCGCGCAGGACGACGCCTGAGGAGACCTCATTTCTTACCTGCCGGGGTTCAACGCCCCGGCAGCGTGGTGCCGCGCTCCACGAGTGTGACCGGGATCTTCCGCACGAAGGGGCGCCGATCTCCGGCCGTGTCGCGGGTGAGCGCCTCGATGACGGCGCGATTGAGCTCGGCGACCGGCTGCCGGATGGTCGTCATGGCGTGTGACGACCATGCGGCCTGCGGCACGTCGTCGAAGGCGATCAGCGACATCTCCTCGGGAATGCGCCGGGCGAGCGCATGGCGCGCGGCGTTCAGGAACCCCAGCCCCAATTCGTCCGTGACGCAGAACACACCGTCGATGCCGCCCTGCCCCAGGAGTGCGCGAGCGGCCTCCTCGCCCGCCGCGTAACTGTTGCCGCCGCGCGTCCATGTGACGACCTCCACCCCTGCCTCCGCCATGCGCGCGCGGAAAGCCTCGGCGCGCTGCCGCTTCGACAGAGTCTTGCTGGCGCTCTGCACCACCGCCACCCGCCGGCGCCCGTCGGCGATCAGCCGCTCGGCGGCGAGCCGGCCGCCCTGCTCTGCATCAAAGGCGATGATATCGGCCAGGGCGCTGTCGACGGTGCGGTTGATGAGGACGACGCGCACTCCGTTGTCCAGGCACTCGCGCACCAGCGAATGATGCGGCGCGCCGGACAGGACCACCACCGCACGGACACGATATTCCAGAAGCAGTTGAAGCGACCGCCTCAGGTCCTTCCCGTCGCCGCTGGCGTTCATCAGCAGGCATTGAAGGTCCTCTTCGACCAGCGCCGCGGTGAGATCGGCGAGCTGGACCGCGAGATAGGGATTGGCGAGGTTCGAACCGACAACGCCCACCAGGCTGGAACGCTCGGTATGAAGGGTCTGCGCCAGGCGGTTGACGCGGTAGCCCAGCGCCCGTGCCGAGGCCTCGACCCGCAGCCGCACCGCATCCGAGACGCTGGCGCCGGGGGTGAAGCAGCGCGAGACCGCCGAGCGCGAAACGCCGGCATGCAGCGCGACGTCGAGCGCCCTCACGAATCCGCGGCGCATGCTCAGCGGGCCTCCGCCCGGCCGCTTATCGCCGCGAGCATTGGCAAGGCCTGTTCGGCAAGCGCGATCATGGGCGCCAGCGGATAGCGCTCGTCCATGCCACGGCAACGCCGGATATGCACCAGCGAGTCGCCAAGGCGCGGATAATCGCGAGGCCGGCATATGTGCAGATAAAGGGCGAGCACCGTGGCCGAGCGGGACTGGCCGGCGCGGCAGTGGACCAGGATGTTGCCGCGCCGGTTCGGCGGGTAGTGCGGCTTTCCTTCCGTATAGGTTTCAACCAGCCCGTGGAGCGTCAGAACGGCGGCGGCAAGGACGCTGGGATCGTTTCCCGGACCGTCGGTGAGGCCGATCTGATAACGGCGCATATGCGTCCCGTCGGCCAGCGCCAGCGGCATTGGGAACACGTTGAGAGCGACATTGAGGCTGGCCGTCACGCCAGCGGCCTGCAACATGCCCGCATCCTCGGCCGCGGCAAGATTACCGATATAGAGCGTGAGGCGGTCCCGGCCGAAGCCGTGGGCCACAGGCTCCAGGACAGGCCGGTCCTCCGGTGTTTGATCGATGAGGGAAGGAAAGGCTTTCTGCATGGGCTATCCGCTAGACTTCGATCGTCCTGTCGAGACAAAGCCGGTCACCCAGCCCGGCACACAGGTTCGGCGCTTCGGAAACGTCCAGGAAGACGGGAACCACCCGCTGCGCGGCGCAGGAATCGGCAAGGTCCAGAACATCCTCGAGGCGCGGGTGCACGTTCCAGCCCAACCAGTGCGCGGCACCGGCCTGAAGCAGCGCCTCCGCCGGGGTGCCGGCAGGCACATGGCTGGAAAAGAGGAAACGGAACCCCTCGCCGAGGCGGGCGCGGAGCGCGGCGGCAAGCCCAGCCTCGGCATTGGCCTCCGTGGCGACGATGGCGTCGCCGGGTC
>NZ_JBHSUM010000264.1:0-2638 GCF_042660605.1 Nitratireductor sp. GCM10026969 | reverse complement strand
GACGAGCTGCGCCGGGCGGCGGCGAAGGTGCGCGGGGAGGGCGGCTTCACGGTGGTGAGCGGAGGTGGCGGGCAATGAGACACCGTCCGCGCCATTCGCTCGCCGGCGCCTTCGCCATTGGCGTGTTCCTCGCGGCGCTCGCCGTGATCGCGGCGGTTCTGGTCGGGGCGTGGAGGCTTTGATGGAGTACGACCCGTATACCCCGCGCGAGCCAGCGCGAGAACGCGCAGGCGCCAAGCTGAAATCCGAAGCCGACGAAGCAAGTGGGCCCCAGACTGTTGCTGCCGGGCAGTTGCGAGCCTTCATCGAACGTATCGAGCGAGTGCAAGAGGAAATCGACGCGCTCGCGGATGACCGAAAGGAAATCTACGCCGAATGCAAGGCCATGGGCTTCGACACCAAGGCCGTGCGCACCATCGTCAAGTTGCGGAAGATGGACCAGGCCGAAAGGCAGGAGGCCGAGGCGATCCTCGATCTCTACAAGGCCGCGCTGGGGATGTGAGCGCGATGAAGTACCAGCTCCTGCCGCCGCTCTCCGCCGAAGATTATGCAGCTCTGGAAGCGTCGATCATCGCGCATGGCGTGCTCGTGCCGGTCGAGTATGACGAGCATGGCGAGATCATCGACGGCCACCATCGCGTGCAGGTATGCGAAAGCCTCGGCCTCGTCGACTGGCCGCGCTTCGTAAGGAAGGGGCTGTCTGAAACCGAGAAGCGGACGCTCTCGCGCGAACTGAACGTCTCGCGCAGGCATCTGTCCACGGCGCAGAAGCAGGCGATCATCGCCGACCAGTTGCGCGATACGCCGTCAATCTCCTCGCGTGCCATAGCGGCCATGCTGGGCGTCGACCACAAGACCGTTTCTGGTGTCCGCCGCAAGCTCGTCGATGGTGGGGAAATTCCCCACCACGAAGAGGTGGAGGGCCGGGACGGCGTCAAGCAGCCGACACGTAAGGCAATAAAAACAGCTTTCCTGCCGGATCCCGACAATCGGCGCGAGCTGATGAAGGTCGCGAAAGACCTTCGCTCCGACCAGCAGAAGGCGCGGCACCAGGTGCGTCTCGCGCATATGAGTATGATTGCCGAGAAGGGTGCTCCCTCGGCTCCGGGAAAGCTCAATCGCGCCTATCCGGTCTATTACGCGGACCCGCCGTGGAAATACGGCGTCCGCTCGGAAGTGACGGGCCGCGAGAAGAGCGCGGAGAACCACTACCCGACCATGGCGACGGAGGAGATCGTGTCGCTGCTCGCGGAACTCCTCGGCGGCAGCACGCCGGCGGTCTTTTTCTGCTGGGCGACGAACCCGATACTGTTCACCGGGCTGCGGGTGCTCGAGGCCTGTGGCTTCACATACGTGCATCACTGGATCTGGGACAAGGAAGTGGCCGGCACCGGTTATTGGGGCCGCGACCGGCACGAGCTTCTGCTGATCGGGCGCCGCGGCGACATTGCCGCGCCGCTTCCCGGTTCTCAGCCAGAGACGGTCCACCGTGAGCGCAAGGGCGCGCACTCCGTCAAGCCGGACTTCTTCGCCGAGACGATCGAGCGGCTCTACCCCGACATGCCGCGGCTGGAGCTGTTCTGCCGCCGGCCTCGGCCGGGGTGGGACGCTTGGGGCTATGAAGCTGGGGAGACGGCAGAGTGAAGCCTGACTTCTCCCCCGCCATGCTCCGCCTCTTCCTGCGCGCCCGCGCCGAGTTTCGCGTGGTCGATTCCGGCCAGCCCTGGCGGCGGACGGCGAAAGTGAAGGCCTTCAAGGCCGAGATGCGCAAGCTCGCTCGCGTGACCAACCACGAGTTCCATTTCGCCTGGACGGGGCAGCTCGCCTCGCCGGAAACGCGGGCGCGGATCTGGGCCGTGCTTGGGCACTTCCCGGCCGACCACGGCGTCACGCTCACGCATGGAGGGCAGGATGGCTGATATCGACCATGCCGCCTTTGCCGCCGCCGTCACTCGGGTGCTTTGCCGGGCCGGGCTTTCCTATGGAAAGGCCGTCGAAACATGGCCTGAGCTGGACAAGGCCATGCTCTCGCGCGCCTGCAGCGAGCAACGGCTCTCGGCGGCGAATTTCCTGCTGGTCTGCAAGTTCATGGGGCTCGATCCCTTCGCCTTTCTGATCCGGGACAAGCACCGCCGCGTGCGCATGCGCGACATCGCGAAAAGGCTTTCCGATCAGCCCGTTACACAAAGTTCCACACGTGAAACGAGGGAGGGTGCGCGGTGAGCGATCAGCCTTACGATTCTATGCTGCCCATCATCCGCCAAATGCACGAGGCGCGGACCGACGAGGAGCGGGCGCAGCTTCTGCTGATGGTCTCGGATGCGCTCCTGATGAAGTATCGCCCGGTCTTCGAGGCCGTTTGCCGGAAGGCCGGCTTCGGGCCGGGGCTCGAATACATCAATGTGCGGCGCGCGGCCTTCCACGCGATCCGCGGGCCGGACGGCCGGCACAAGAATCCGCTCTTCGAGGACGCCCGCTCCCGCTTTGCCGAAATCGCAGGCGTGGAGGGCGGGGCGCAATGACCAGGCCGCTGCGCAAGGTGGAGACCGTAGTTGCGCCGCTCGACGAGGCCGACCCGATCGCCCGGCGCGTTCTCGCCGGCGTGCGGCAGATGGTCGTGCACGAGGTGGAGCGGCTG
>NZ_JBHSUM010000263.1:0-2639 GCF_042660605.1 Nitratireductor sp. GCM10026969 | reverse complement strand
GGCGTGCCCACCCAGTCGTCCCAGCCGGCGGGCAGGGCGAAGCGGGCCTGCGAGGTGTCGTTGAGCGTCGCGGTCGAATGCGCGGCGGTCGCCCGTGCCAGCGGCCGGAAGGCTTCATCCCCGTAATTGTCGATGCCGCAGTTGACGATGAATTGATGCCGCCCCGAAGACAGCTCGAAAGAAAGGCAGCCCGCATGCGCGAAGTTGGACAGTTCCGGCGGCGGCGGCGCGGCGGTGTCGGCGATCACCGTCGTGGTGCCCATGGCCAGCCGTTCATAGCCCGAATGGGGCGCGTGCGAGAGCGGCGCCCCGCCGGTGTCGTCGTGCCGCAGAATGGCGGCCACCCGGTCGTGGATGGTCACTCCCATGCCGTTGAACCGCGCGATGCTGCCGTCCCGGTGGCGGAAGAAGCGCAGCGCAGGCAACATCCGCTCCACGGCGCCGACCAGCGCCTCCGGCGGCGGTTCGGACTGGTTGGCATAGGTCTGGCGTAAAGGCAGAAGGTCGGCCAGAAGCTCCATGACGGCGCGCGGATTGCGCGAGACATGGCCGCCGTCCGGCAGGATCTGGCGGTCGAGTTCCTCGGTGAGATTGCGCGTCGCGTTGCGAAGCGCGGAAACGGACGTGGGCAGCGACAGGGCGGCGAAGGCGAGCGCCACCCGCGCCCTGAGCTTCTCCTCGCCGTCCTGCATTTCCGGCGCCATCGAGCGCAGATAGCGTATCTGAACGGCGATCATCTTCAGGTAGTGCCGGTAGAAGGCAAGGTCGGCCCCCTGCAGCACGACGCTGGAGTGCTGGAGCCAGGCGATCACACGCCGAGCGGTGACGGCCGGGTGCCAGGCGAGCCCCGTGATCCGCTTTCCGTGCAGCGCCATCCAATCCGTGACCAGTGCCCGGGCATTGGCGGCGGAAAGGTCGGACTGCGCGGCGTTCAGATGACGCAGCCAGCGAAAGCCGTGCAACGCTTCCCGCCAAGCCCGGTTGCGCACCTCGATATGAAAGGGCGACTGTCCTCCCGCCTCGACCAGATGGCCGGCAAGAAGGAAACGCCCGTGATAGATCTGCCGCGCGATCTCGGGATCGGCCAGCCGCAGGTCCGGCGGCGCGATCAGCAGCCGCTCCGGCGTGCGGCCGGTGTAGCGCCAGCGATAGACCGGGCCGGCGCGCAAGCGCCGGCGCACGCGCCGCCAGCCCTGTCGTAAGGCCAGATTCCACAAGAGCGGACGGTAGCCGCCGGCAAACCTCAATGACGCACCTTTTCCAATGGCCTCCACCCGCCGAAGATTCTAAGCGATTCAACGGCTTGTGCGAAGGACAAATCGCGCTAGCGCACACGCCGAAGGCGGGCGGCGAAAAATCCGTCGACGCCGCCCAGGCGGGCGGGCTCCTCCGGTGCGGCCGGCGTGGTGCGCCACCATCCCTCCGGCGCTATGAAATGCGCTGCGCCTGGAAGCTCTTCCGGACGGACAGGCTCCAAAACGGCATCGTCGCGTTGCGCAAGGAGACGACTCACCAGTTCTTCGCCTTCCTCGGGGTCGAGCGAGCAATTCGCAAAGACCACCGCGCCGCCGGGACGCACGAAGGAGAGCGCCCGTTCGAGAAGCCGCGCCTGCAGATCGGCCAGCTTGGTGATATCCTCGGGTGTCTTGGTCCACGGCACGTCGGGGTGGCGCCTCACCGTTCCCGTGGAGGAGCAGGGCGCATCGAGCAGCACCGCGTCGAAAGGGCGGTCCGGCTGCCAGGACAGGATGTCGGCTTCGATCGTTTCGGCCTCCAGGCGCAGGCGCTCGAGATTGGACCGCAACCGCCGCAGCCGGCTTGCCGACTGATCGACCGCCGTTACGCGCGCGCCGGCGGCCACAAGCTGCGCCGTCTTGCCGCCGGGCGCGGCACAGAGATCCGCGACGTCGATCCCACGGATTTCCCCGAGAAGCCGCACCGGCAGGCCCGCCGCCGCATCCTGCACCCACCACGCCCCTTCGCCATAGCCCGGCAGCTCGAAAACGGGTGCGGACAGCCGGTCCACCCGCACCGAGCCCGTCGGCAGCATGCGCCCGCCAAGCCGCTCGGCCCAAGCCCCCGGATCGGCCTTGACCGTGAAATCCGTCGGCGGTTCCACGCGATGCGCCTTTAGAATGGCGTCGAACTGGCCCGCGCCATAGGCCCGCCGCAACCGCTCCACGAACCAGTCCGGCGCATCGAGGACTTCATCCAGGGCGCGCGGAAGGGCTTCCGCCTTGCCGCGCGCGATGTTGCGCAGGATGCCGTTGACGAGGCCGGGAAACCGCGCCGCGCGCGGATCGGCCTTGGCTTGCGCCACGGCGAGATCGACGGCGGCACTGTCGGGAATGTCGAGGAAGAGGATCTGCGCCGCGCCCACATGCAGGATATGCGACAGGGAATGGGCGTTCGACGGCAGCGGCCGCTCGAGCCGCGCGGCGATCAGCCTCTCGATGACGCAGCGATGGCGCAGGGCACTGGCGAGGATGGCCCTGACCAGCGACCGATCGCGTGAATCGAGGGCGAGAAAGTGCGGATGGCCGTGTTCCCCGTCCGTCAGCGCGTCGAGCGGTGTGCGCGCATCGATGACGGCGCCCAACAGCCGCGCCGCCGTCCGCCGTGCGTCGAGCCCGGGCTTG
>NZ_JBHSUM010000262.1:0-2654 GCF_042660605.1 Nitratireductor sp. GCM10026969 | reverse complement strand
GGCGCCGAGCGCGGGCACGGCGCCGAGGCGGGCGCCGTCGGCCGGATTGGTGACGTCGAGCGCGCGGTCGCCTTCGGCGGCGATCCAGCGGCCGTTCACATAGGCGTATTCGCGGAAGAGGCGCGGGTCGCGCAGGTGAGAGAGGTCGGTTTTTTCGAGTGCGGCAAGGGCGGACATGGGCTCACTCCCTAATCGGATCGCGCTGATACTGCCCATGAAATGGGGCCGAAGGGCCCAAAAAAACCGCCGTAAGCGCGGCCTGGCGCCAATGATCTTTCTAAAGTGAACAGGTTCTTGGCGTTATTTCTTCTGCGGAGTGGTTTCGCCTGCCACAAGGAGCTCGATGGGAAGGCTTTTCGGCTGTTTGACCGGCTTGGTGACGATGTAGGTGAAGTAGCGCACGAGCCCCAGCCGCGCCTCCAGAAGCTGGTCGACGAGGCGCTGATAGGCGTCGATGTCCGGCGCGACAACCTGCAGGATGTAATCGAAGCCGCCGCCCACGGCCCAGCAGCCGACGATCTCGTCGATGTTCTTCACCCAGCGCTCGAAGAGCTGGAAGTTTTCCGCCCGGTGCCCCTCCAGTTCCGCGGCCATGAAGACGACGACATGGGGCGCGATGCGGTTGAGCGCGACGTCTGCGCGATAGCCGGTGATGATGCCGGCGTTCTCGAGCCGCTTGAGCCGCTCCCAGCAGGGCGCGGGCGTGAGGTTCACCCGTTCGGCCAGCGCCGTCTTGGAGATCCGGCCTTCCTTCTGGAGGATGGCGAGGATTTTCAGGTCGCGGTCGTCGAGTTTCAGCATTCAAGTGTTCCTGCCTGGAAGAGGGCGCGCGAATACAGACGAGACCCTTCCCGTCCCCCTTCCGTATCCATGCCTGAACATTGTTGACAAGGGCTTGCACACGAAGCGAAGCCGCGCAGCCTGGGCAATCTAACTCCTTATCATGCTCCCGGCGCCCGCCTCCTTCGCCTGCTTCAGCGCAAAGGTGGCGATCGCAGTGTCCTGGGCACCGGTGCCGGTGAGATCGCAGATGGTCACCTGGTCCTGGCTCGTCCGGCCGATCCTGCCGTTGACGATCTCGCCGAGTTCCGTCGGCGTGCCGCCCTGCCACAGGCCCGCCGCAACGGCGGAACGCAATTCACCCAGCTTCTCGCACTGGCTCGCACGGTCCGCAACATAGAGATCGGCTGCGACGAGGGCGCGGGGCTCGATTTCGTTCTTTCCCTCCTGGTCGGACCCCATGGCTGTGACATGCAGGCCCGGATGCAGCCAGTCGGCCTTCAGGATCGGCTCCTCGGCGGGCGTGGTGGTCACGACCAGTTGACTTTCGGCCACCAGCCGGGCCGGGTCGCCTTCCGCCTGCGCCTCGATGCCGGTTGCTGCGGCGATGTCCTTCGCGCAAGCCTTCGCCTTCTCCCGGTCGCGGCCCCAGACAAGGACGCGCTTGAAGGGGCGGACGAGGCGCGCGGCCTCGATCTGCAGGCGCGCCTGAAGCCCGGTGCCCATCACGCCGGCCGTCTCCACGTTTTGCGGCGCCAGATGCTTCGCCGCCACCGCACCGGCCGCCGCCGTGCGGATATCAGTCAGATAGCCGTTGTCGAGCAGCAGGGCCTCCACGAGCCCGGTCCTGGCGGAAAACAGGATCATCAGCCCGTTGAGGCTCGGCAGCCCGATCTTGGGATTGTCGAAGAAGCCGGGGCTCACCTTGATGGCGAAGCCGTCGAAGCCGGGGATATAGGCGGTTTTCACGTCCACCTCGCCATTGGCTTCTGCAATTGCCATGGACAGGATCGGCGGCATGACCACCTTGCCCGTGCCGAGTGCGGCAAAGGCCTGCTCGACCACTTTCACCGCCTCCGTATCGAGACGGACGGCGTTGCGCAACTCAGGTTCGGTCAGGATGAAAATGTCATGCGCCATATCGGGTGCCTTTAAGCAAATACTCGCCTAGCCGCACGTCGCGGCCGCTTGCGATGTCGGTGAAGACGGCCATATCCACGTTGCGTCCGGTTATGATGCTCGCCACCGGGCCGTTCAGACCGTCCAGCTTGTCCGAGAGCAGCGCGGCCGCGCCCACGGCACTTGCACCCTCGCAGACGATCCGGTCCTCGAAATAGTGGGCCTGCATCGCTCGGTAAATCTCTTCCTCGGTGACCAGGACCACCTCGTCGAGGCAATCGCGGCAAAGCATGAAGGAGTGGCGGTTGTCGTGGCAGAGGCCGCCGCCGAGCGAATCCGCGAGGCTTTCGACTTCCGTGACCGGGATCGGCTTGCCCGCCTCCAGCGCGGCGTGCATGGCCGCGCCGCGGTCCATGGTGATGCCGATCACGCGGACGGACGGCTTGATGCGTTTCAACGCGAAACCGATGCCGGCGGCCAGCCCGCCGCCTGAAAGCGGGATGAGGACTGTCTCCAGATCCGGCCGCTGCTCCAGAAGCTCGAGCCCGATCGTGCCCTGGCCGGCGATGACGCGCAGATCGTCGAAGGGCGGGATTTCGGCGAGCCCCTCCTCGCGCGCCAGGCGGCTGCTTTCCACCTGCGCCTCGTCCTGGCTGCGGCCGACGATGCGGGCTTCGGCGCCGAGCGCCCGGATGCCGTCTACTTTCGCTTGCGGGACGAGGCTCGACATGCAGATGACGGCGCGCAGGCCGCGG
>NZ_JBHSUM010000261.1:0-2802 GCF_042660605.1 Nitratireductor sp. GCM10026969 | reverse complement strand
GCCGAATTGCGGCGGCTCGGGGCGGGGCAGGTGGCCGACGCCTTCATCGAGACGCGGCTGGCCGGCCAGTGGCGCGGCACCTACGGCATGCTCGATGCCCGGCACGATGCCGGGACGCTGGTGGAGATGCTCTACCCGGAGGCGGGGTAGGGCGGCAATGGCCTGAAACTCCATCACGTCGGTGCGGTAATTAAGGTTAATAAAGGGTTGCCGCTTGCGCGCGCACAGGCGCGGGTCCAGTGTTGCCGTGAAGGATTTCGGCAGTGGAGAGAGCCCCGTGCGCTACATCCTGATCTTCTGGGGACTGCCGATGGGGCTGATCTGGGCCTGGTACTTCCTGTCCCTGCATGACATGCACTTCGGCTTCTTCATGCTGACCCGCGAGGTGCACGACTACACCTTTGCAATCTACGGCCATATCCTCGGCGTCGAGCCGGCAGCGATCCCGCCGCTGCTGGCGCGCGCCTGCGTGATCGACACCTTGATCCTGCTGGCCATCCTCGCCTTCCGCCGCCGCCGCGCAATCCAGGCCTGGATCGCCGCAAGACGAGGGCACTACCCGCGCGAGGATGCGCCGCGTAGCGCCTGAAGACGGTCGAGCGCGCCCTGCAGGATGAAGGCGGCCGCCGCCGAATCGATGCGTTCGGCGCGCTTTTTCCGGGAGACGTCCATCTCGATGAGTGTCCGTTCGGCGGCCACGGTGGACAGGCGCTCGTCCCAAAAGCTCAAGGGCAGATCGGTGAGCCGCGTGAGATTGCGCGCGAAGGCGCGGGTGGACTGCGCGCGCGGTCCCTCGCTGCCGTCCATGTTGACGGGGAGGCCGATGATCACCCCGCCCACATTCTCGCGCGAGAGCAGGTGCAGGAGTGCTTCGGCATCCTGCGTGAACTTCTTGCGTTTGATCATTGCACGCGGCGTGGCGAAGGACAGGCCGAGATCGGAGACGGCGACGCCGATCGTCTTGGTGCCGAGATCGAGCCCGGCCAGCGGCCTGCCGACGGGACGGGCCTGTTCCAGCTCTTCCATGGAGACGACGCTCACGGGCAACCCGCCTTTGACTTGATGCTTGCCCGTTTTATCCTGCCGGGTCTCAAGATGCGAGGAACTTGGACATGAAAATCACCTGGTACGGCCACTCCGCCTTCCGGATCGAGGCCGGTGACGCGCGAATTCTGATCGACCCGTTCCTGAGCGGCAACCCCGCCTGGGATGGCGGCTGGGAAGGGCCGGCGGAAGGCGTCACCCATGTGCTGCTCACCCACGGGCATGCCGATCACCTGGGCGACTCGGCGGCGATCCTGAAACAGAGCGGCGCCATGCTGGTCGCCAATTTCGAGATCTGCATGTATCTCGTCGGGCAGGGGATTGCCGAGGACAGGATCAATCCCGGTAATCTCGGCGGGACGGTCGATTGCGGCGGCTTCACGACGACCTTCGTTCAGGCACAGCACTCCTCTTCGTTTCCGTTCGACGACGGCACCAATGTCTATCTCGGCAATCCCGGAGGCCTCATCCTCCATTTTCCGCGGGAAAAGACGCTCTATCACATGGGCGACACCGATATCTTCGGCGACATGGCGCTGATCCAGGAACTGCATCGGCCGCAGATCGGCCTTGTGCCCATCGGCGACCGGTTCACGATGGGCGGCGCGGTGGCCGCGCTTGCCTGCCGTCGCTTCTTCCAGTTCGAGACGGTCATCCCCTGCCACTACGCCTCCTTCCCGATCGTCGACCAGTCGGCGGACAAGTTCAGCGAGGGCATGAAGGGGACGGAGACGAACGTGCTGGTGCCCGAGCGCGGCAAGGCGGTGGAGTTGTAGCCTCTAGCGCAGCATTTTGGGCAATGGTGTTGCGTGCCGCGCCGGGCGCGACTATAGCGCTGGGGCAATTCAATCCCGCCAGGAAAAGAGAGCATGTCCGTCGATATCGAGACCGTGAAGCGCGTGGCGCAATTGGCCAGAATTGCCGTCGACGATGAGGAAGCCAGCCGCATGACCGGCGAGTTGAATGCAATCCTCGGTTTCGTGGAGCAGCTTGGCGAGGTGGACGTCTCCGACGTGGAGCCGATGACCTCCGTCATTCCCACGGCCATCAGGATGCGCCAGGACGAAGTGACGGATGGCGGCAAGGCGGAGGAGATCGTGGCCAACGCGCCGGCCGGTGACGACAATTTCTTTGTCGTGCCCAAGGTCGTCGAATAGGCGGGCTGCGGCGGGTGCCGCGCAATCCACCTACTCTCGGGCGCTCATCGGCGCCCATTCATCTCATCCGTGAGCGAACGGACCTTTCATGAGCGAGCTGACCAAACTCACCATTGCCGAAACGCGTGACCGACTGGCGAAGAAGGACTTCACGGCCCTGGAGCTGACCGAAGCCTATCTGTCCGCCATCGAGACGGCGAACGAACGGCTGAACGCCTATGTGGCCGTGACCGCGGACCAGGCGCGCGAGATGGCGAAGGCTTCCGACATGCGGCTGGCGCAAGGTGGTGGGCGCCCGCTCGAGGGCATTCCGCTGGGGGTGAAGGATCTCTTCGCCACCCGTGATACCCACACCCAGGCGGGCAGCCACATCCTCGACGGTTTCAAGCCGCCCTACGAGTCCACCGTTACCGCCAATCTCTGGGCCGACGGGGCGGTAATGCTGGGCAAGCTCAACATGGACGAGTTCGCCATGGGCTCGTCCAACGAGACCTCCTATTACGGGCCGGTGGTCAATCCCTGGCGGGCGGAGGGGGACAACAAGGACCTCGTGCCCGGCGGCTCCTCGGGCGGCTCGGCGGCGGCGGTCGCGGCCTGGCTG
>NZ_JBHSUM010000260.1:0-2849 GCF_042660605.1 Nitratireductor sp. GCM10026969 | reverse complement strand
GAGCGGCAGATGGTGGCGGCAGCCAACCCCTTGGCCGCACAGGCGGGGCTCGAAGTCCTGCGCGAAGGCGGCAGCGCGGCCGATGCGCTGGTCGCGGTGCAGACGGTGCTCGGGCTCGTCGAGCCGCAATCTTCCGGTATCGGCGGCGGCGGCTTTCTCGTCTGGTACGACGCCGAGAGCGGCGAGGTGACCACCTTCGACGGGCGCGAAACGGCACCCATGGCAGCTTCTTCCGAGCTCTTCCTCGACGAATCGGGCGAGCCGCTGGCCTTCTTCGATGCCGTCATCGGCGGCCGCTCCGTGGGCACGCCCGGGGTGGTGCGGCTGATGGAGACGGTGCATCGGCGCTACGGCAAGCTGGAATGGTCGGGTCTCCTGCAGCCGGCCATCGATCTTGCCGAGGACGGTTTCGAGGTCTCGCCGCGCCTCAACACGCTGATCGCCAACGACCGGGGCAAGCTCGACCAGGAGGAGCCGGCGCGGAGCTATTTCTACGACGAGGCGGGCGCGCCGCTCGCCGTCGGCACGCGGCTTGAGAATCCGGAATACGCCGAGGCGCTGCGCGCCATTGCCGAGGGCGGGGCGGACGCCTTCTATACCGGCGAGATCGCACGGGCGATCGTCGCCGCGGTGCGGGAGCATCCGACCAATCCGGGGCTTTTGAGCATGGAGGACCTTGCCGCCTATGAAGCCAAGGAGCGGCCGGCGGTCTGCGCGCCTTACGGCGGATACGACGTCTGCGGCATGGGGCCGCCCTCGTCCGGCGCGCTGACGGTCGGGCAGATCCTCGGCATGGTCACGCATTTCGACATCGCTGGGCTCGGGCCCGACGATCCGGAGAGCTGGCGCATCATCGGCGATGCCACCCGGCTCGCCTTTGCCGACCGCGGGCTCTACATGGCCGACAGCGACTTCGTTTCGATGCCCAGGGGGCTTTTGAACCAGGCGTATCTCAAGGACCGTGCCGCCCTGATCCGGCGGCCCACCGCCCTGCCGGCCGAGGAGGTCCAGGCGGGAACGCCGCCCTGGGACAAGGCGGAACTGCGGATCGGGGGGATCGAGCTCGAGCAGCCCTCCACCTCGCATTTCGTGATCGTCGACGATGCGGGCAACGTCGCCTCGATGACGAGCTCGGTCGAGAACGCGTTCGGCTCGCGGCAGATGGCGGCAGGCTTCCTGCTCAACAACCAGCTCACCGACTTCTCCTTCGCGCCGACAAGCGACGGCGAGGCGGTCGCCAACCGCGTGGAGCCCGGCAAGCGCCCGCGCTCCTCCATGTCTCCGACCATCATCCTCGAGGACGGTGAACCGGCCTTCGCGCTCGGCTCGCCGGGCGGCAGCAACATCATTCCCTATGTCGCGAATACGGTGATCGCACTGATCGACTGGGAGATGGACATGCAGGAGGCGATTACCCTGCCGCACCTGACCAACCGCTTCGGCACCTATGCGCTGGAGGCCGGCACCTCCGCCGAGGATTTCAACGACGATCTGCAGGCCCTGGGCTTCGAGACCGAGGTCGCGGACCTCAATTCGGGCCTGCACGGCGTCGCCTTTACCGCCCAAGGGCTCGTCGGCGGCGCCGATCCGCGGCGCGAAGGGGTGGCGGTCGGCGACTAGCACCCGCATAGGCCGGCCGGGACCGTGTTCCCGGCCGTGCCTCATGCCGACCCGCCGGACTATTCCGCCGTTGTGGGATCGATGGTGGCCCGAACCTGCGAAATTCTGTTGGCCGGGAAGCCCGCCGTCTCGGCGTGTTGGCGGATGAGATCCTCGCTCGGTGCGCGATAGACGCAAAAGATCTTGTCGTCGGTCACGTAGCTGTGCACCCACTGGATCTCGGGTCCGAGGTCGCGCAGAACGGTGCACGATGTCTGCGAGGCACCCTTGAGTTCGTCCGGGCCGAGCCCACCGACACCCGGCATGTCTCTTTCGATCACGAAATGCGGCATTGCCTGCCTCCCTCCTCTTGAGAAACGGTGCCCGCCTCAATGGTATCGGCAAATCGGCCGTTGGCAATTGCGGAATATGCGGTAGGCACCGAGCGGGCGGAAGGCGTGCGGGGCGGGAGGCTTCAGCGGCGCGTGTCCGGTCCGCGTGGCGTGTAGACCGGCACGTCGAGATCCGTCGGCTGGTGCCGTCGCTCCTGCCGCAGGATTTCGAGCCGCCTGCGCCATTCGTTGTGTGACTCCTCCATGCGGTCGAGCTTTTCCTCGCGTCGCCGCATCTCGGCATGTTCAGCCGCCCGATCACGCTTCTCCGCTTCCGCGTCGGCAAGCAGGACCGCTCGCGACTTGAATGCGGTGGCGGGGTCTGTCGGGAGAGAGGAGGCGAGCGCCGTGGCCGGGGCGAGAGTCAGCATGAGCAAGAGGAAGGGTCCCGCAAGCAAGGCTGTTGTCCGGGCGACTTCTGGCCGGGTACGCCGGAATCGGAAGGAAAAGACGTTCATTTCTGCTGCCTCTGGTGCCCGATGAGGCGCGCCTGTTGCGGTCGGGCTGGGTCTTAAGGCCTCCGGGCACCGCGCGCGGCGGCGCACGCTTCATCTCCACGCAATGTGGTAAGGCGCCTATCCGTTGTCGAGGGACAGGATGCAAAAAGCGATAGGCTAAGCCCGCCGACGCTCTGCCGTTCAATCAGCGGGTAAAGGCCAGGGGGACGGTAAACGGCCAGCTCGAGCGGCCCGCCCCTTCCGGTATGGGCGGGAAGGGCGCCGCCCGGCGAACGGTCTCCATCGCCGCGCGGTCGAGCACGTCCGCGCCGGAACTGCGCACGATGCGGACCGAGCCGACCTGGCCGTTGCCGGAGACGACGAAGCCGACATGCACCTCGCCCCGGATGCGCTGGCGCTG
>NZ_JBHSUM010000259.1:0-2867 GCF_042660605.1 Nitratireductor sp. GCM10026969 | reverse complement strand
CTGAACAGGCCGCGGCAAAGGGAGCCGAGGCGACCGCCGACATGGTTGCGGCAAAGGGCCGTTCCTCCCGCCTCGGCGAGCGCGCGCGCGGCCATGTCGATCCCGGCGCGGCCTCGGCCGCGATCATCATCGAGGTGATGGCGAAGAGCCTTTCGGGCACGGGTGGGGCAGGAGGAGAGGCGGCGTGAACGTTCGGCACAGAATTACCAGACCCTTTCCGCGGTCAACATCGACGCCTCACTAGCGGCGGAGCATCAGGGCCCGGAGATACGCCGGATAGAACACCGGTCACGAGATGCGGGTACGTGGATGGCGACCAGGGCGAACGGGAAGGGCGGCAGTGCGACGGAACCGATTCCGTTGCGCTATGGCGACGATCCCTACGTGTGGGCCTGCTGGCTCTACTACGAGGACCGGCTGACCCAGGGCCAGATCGCCGAAACGATGGGTGTGTCGCGCGCCACCGTGAACGCCTACCTGGCCGAAGCGCGCGAGCGCGGCATCGTCAATATAGCGATCGACCCGGAGCGGTTTTCCGCGCTCACCATCGCCCAGGAACTGAAGCGCCATTTCGGACTCGACGACTGCCTCGTCATTCCCAGCGACGGCGGCGCCCACCCGTTGATCGAGCGGCTCGGCATCGCTGGTGCACGCGTCCTCAACCAGACGGTGCGCTCCGCCGACACGATCGCCGTCGCCTGGGGCCGCACCGTAATGGCCGTCGCCGAGCGCGCCCGGCGCGGCGACCTTCAAGACGTCTCCGTCATCCAGGCGACGGGCGGCACCACCGCGACCTTCGAATACACGCCCGAGGCTTGCGCGGCGCGCCTTGCGGCCGCGCTGAATGCACGCTGCGTCAACCTGACGGCGCCGGCGCTCGTCTCTTCGGCCGAAGTTCGCGACCTCCTCTTGCAGGAGCCGGTCGTTGCCGGGCAGCTTGCGGCGCTGGCACGGGCGAACCGGCTTCTCTTCGGCATTTCCTCCCTGCGTCCCAACTCGACCATCCATACGAGCGGCTTCTTCGATTCGGTCGCCACCCAGCTTTATCTGGAGAAGAACGCCGTGGGCGTCATCGCCGGCCGTTTCATCGACGACCACGGGCGGCCGGTTTCCGGACCGCTCGACGAGCGCACCATCGGCGTCACGCTGGACGGGTTCGAAGGCATCGAAACCAAGATTGCCGTGGTCGGCGGCATCGACAAGGTGGCCGCGATCCTCGGCGCTCTGCGCGGCGGCTATATCGATGTGCTCGTCACCGATGCGGCTACCGGCCGCGGCATCCTCAAGGCCGACGGGGTGGCGGAGCTGGACCGCAAGCTTGCGCCCCAGCGCGGCCCGGAGACAGGTGTCGTCAACGTCCGCAGCGCGGTCAAGAAGTTCGTCAACAAGCCTGTGGACGTGATCGAGGAGATGCTCGACGGCATCGTCCATGCCCATGAGCGCTATCTGAGGCCGATCGACGGCCATCGCCGCGCGCTCGTGGCCCAGCGCGGGCCGCGCGAGGGCAAGGTGGGGCTCGTCATTGGCGGCGGCTCGGGCCACGAGCCTTGCTTTCTCGGCTATGTGGGCAAGGGGCTGGCCGACGCGGTGGCGATCGGCAATGTCTTTTCGTCGCCGCCGCCGGACCCGATCTTCAAATGCGCGCGGGCCGCCTCGGGCGGCAAGGGCGTTCTCTTCGTCTACGGCAATTATGCCGGCGACATCATGAACTTCGAGATGGCGGCCGAGTTGGCCAAGGCCGAAGGCATCGAGGTTCGCACCGTGATCACCACCGACGACATCGCCTCCTCGCCCGTCGAGGACCGCGAGGGCCGGCGCGGCGTCGCGGGAAACTTCTTCACCTTCAAGATCGCCGGTGCCGCCTGCGACCGCATGTGGCCGCTCGACGCCTGCGAGGCGGTCACCCGCAAGGCCAACCGCCGCACCTATACGGTCGGTATCGCGCTCGAGCCGTGCTCGCTGCCGCAGACGCGCACGCACAACTTCGAGATCGGGCCGGACGAGATGGAGATCGGCATCGGCATCCACGGCGAGCCGGGCGTTGCCCGCGACCGGCTGCGCACCGCCGACGAGGTCGTGGACGCGGTCATGGACCGCATCTTCTCCGAGATGCAAGCCGGTCCGGGCGACCGCGTCGCCGTGCTCGTCAACTCGCTGGGCGCCACCCCGCTGATGGAGCTCTACATCCTCTATCGGCGCGTGCGCCAGAGGCTGGGGGCCAAGAACATCAGCGTCGTCGCCAGCTGGACCGGGCACTATTGCACGTCCCTGGACATGGCCGGCGCGTCGATCACGGTCCTGCATCTGGACGACGAACTGGCGGAGTTGCTGGATCATCCCTGCGATACCGCGTTCCTCACCATCAATTAGCTGCTACAATGGCGGGGTAGAACCGGGAGGAAGGTCATGTCGGGCAACCAGGCGCGCGCACTGGCGTCGATGTTCTATGCCATTTCCGAGGCGATCGAGGCCGAGAAGGATTTCCTGACCCGCCTCGACGGAGCCATCGGCGACGCCGACCACGGCATCAGCATGTCCGCCGGATTTCTCGCGGTGAATGCAGCGCTTTCGAAACTGGACATGGACCGGTGCGCGCCGGCCGATGTGTTCGCCACGGCCGCCAATGCTTTCCTCAATGCCGTCGGTGCCTCGACCGGGCCGCTCTATGCCTCCGCCTTCCTGCGGGCCGCGGCGGCGGCGCGGCAGAGCGATCGCCTCGATGGGGCATTCCTGTGCGCGATGTTCACGGCGATTGCCGACGGGATCAGGGAGCGTGGCAAGGGAACGCGCGGTGACAAGACGATGCTCGACGCCTGGCTGCCGGCCGCCGAAGCTGCCCATGCGGCCCGCCGGCGCGGCGCTGCCCT
>NZ_JBHSUM010000258.1:0-2867 GCF_042660605.1 Nitratireductor sp. GCM10026969 | reverse complement strand
CCTGCGCCTCGCCCACCCGCGCCTCTGCCAGCGTCAGATCGGTTTGCGCCTTGTCGAGTTCTGCCTGGGTGGCGATGCCGCGCTGGTTGAGGTCCTGCGTGCGTGCCAGCACGCGCTCGGCTTCCGCCGCCTGCGCCTCGGCCGAGGCGAGGGCTGCTTCGAGGACGGCGATCTCCTCCGGCCGCTTCCCCTCTTTCAGATTGGCAAGCTGGGCCTCCGCCTCGGCGAGCGCGGCCTCGGCCTGAGCGACGGCGATCTGTGCATCCGTCCTTTCCATCATCGCCACCGTCTCGCCTTCGCTGACGCGGGCGCCGCGACGCGTGGTGACGGAGCGCACCTGGCCGGTTTCGGTCGGCGCGAGCAGCACATATTCCCCTTCGACATAGCCGACCGCCAGGGGCTCCGGCGTCGCGCAGGCGGCGAAAAGCGCGGCGGCGAAGGGAATGGCGCAAAGCATGCTCATGACGTCCCGCGCCTCCGCGCATTGATGATGGTGGAAAGATTGCCGAGGGCGACCTCGACAATGGCAGCCGCTTCGCGCTGCCCGATGTCGCGCCATTCCATGCGCCGGCGCACCGCTTCGCGGGCGATACGGAAATAGATGACCTGGCCGATCAGCGTGAAGACGGTGATCCTGGTGCGCTCGCTTTCGGCCGGCTCACCGGTGGCCGCCTCCCAAAGCGCGCAGAGCCGCTTGTGCACCGGCTCGAACACGCCCGCGTAGATCGTGTCGAGTGCCGCCGTCGGCTGGGACAACTCCCGCATGACGAACTGGGCCACGTCCTCCGCCTCCGGCCGCTGGACGATGAAACGCACCATCGCCTCCACCACCTGCCGCAGCACGGTTGCCGCCGCTTCCGGCGAGGCCGGCCCGGCATCCGGCGCCGCCGCATCGTCCAGAGCCACTTGGGCGATGCCCGAGATCGTCTCGACGATATAGTCCGCGCAGGCGTTGCGCAGTCCTTCCTTGCCGCCGAAATGGTAGGCAATGGAGCCGATATTGGCACCGGCCTCGGCGGCGATCTCGCGCGTGGACGTGGCCTCGAAGCCCTTATGTCCGAACAGCCGGAGCCCGGCGCGAACCAGGGTTTCGCGTGTTCGCTCCGCGCCGCTGGGGCGGCCCCTTGCCTTTTGTGCTGACTGGTGCGTTCGTTCGATCATGGAGCATGTATTAATCAATCGATTGATTAAATGCAAGAGCGTCGTTTTTCCTGAAGGAAGAAGCCCCGGGCGCCGGGGGGACCGGTCCACATATGTCCGATAAGCCGGTCCGCGACGACGTGGCGCGAAAATGGTGCGGCCGCTCTCCGAGGTGCCGGTCCGATAGATATTGTGGCCGACGTCCGAAGGCGGTATGCGGCCGGGCGCGCCGGCGTTATTATCGGAGCGACAATTTTCGCGGAGCAGAGCTTATGAACGGGGTCACCGTCGTCGATCATCCTCTTGTCCAGCACAAGCTGACGATCATGCGCGACAAGGAAACCTCGACTGCGGGGTTCAGGACGCTGTTGCGCGAGATCTCGCTGCTTCTGTGCTACGAGGTTACGCGCGACCTGGAATTGACCACGCGCACCATCGAGACGCCGCTTGCCACGATGCAGGCGCCGACGCTGGAGGGCAAGAAGCTGGTCTTCGCCTCCGTCCTGCGCGCCGGCAACGGGCTGCTCGACGGGATGCTGGACCTCGTTCCCGCCGCCCGGGTCGCCCATGTCGGTCTTTACCGCGATCACGAGACGCTGGAGGCGGTCGAATATTTCTTCAAGGCGCCGGGCGACCTGGGAAATCGGCTCGTCATCGTCGTCGACCCCATGCTGGCGACCGCCAATTCGGCCATTGCGGCCGTCGAGAAGCTGAAGTCCCAAGGCGCCACGAATCTCCGCTTCCTGTGCCTGCTCGCCGCGCCGGAAGGCATCGAGCGTTTCTGCGCCGCCCATCCCGACGTGCCGGTCTTCACCGCCTCCATCGATGAGCGGTTGGACGAGAACGGCTATATCCTGCCCGGGCTGGGGGACGCTGGCGACCGCATGTACGGCACGAAATAACCGTCACCTTTCGCTAACCATTTCATGATGCATCGGGACCGCCTTAAGGCCGCGGTGAGGCTTCACAGGCAATTTGGCATCGGAAACGGAACGACCGATGCTGCGCAACTTTGTTCTTCTCGGGCTCGTCGCGGGCGCTTTCGCCTCGATCCCCCTGATTTACGAGCAGAATCAGGACGCGGTCCTGGCTGCGCTGCGCGGGCTGCTTGACGAGCGGGCCCGCCAGGAGAACGCTGTACCTGCTGCCGCCGCGCCATCAGCGCCCCGCAAGACGGCGGTCCTGTCGGGCGGCAAGGTACGGATTCCTGCCGACGAGCGCGGCCACTACCGGGCGACGTTCAGGCTGAACGGCCGGCAGATGGACGCCCTGGTCGACACCGGCGCGACCTTCGTCGCCCTCAACACCGCCGCCGCCCGCCGGATCGGGTTGCAGCTTTCGCCGTCCGATTTCCGCTACCGGGTGGAGACCGCCAACGGAACGGCCGCCGCCGCCCGCGCCGTCATCGACAGCCTCGAGATCGGCCACATCCGGATGCGGGAGGTTCCCGCCGTCGTGCTCGAGGATACCGCTTTGCGCGGTACGCTGATCGGCATGAGCTTCCTCGGCCGCCTCGCCCGCTTCGAGATGGAAGACGGGGAACTGCTCCTGGAGCAGTGACCGCCTATCGTCGATATCATCCGTCGGACGCGACCTTGCGCAGGACCGTCGGACGGCGGCGCGGCTTGTCCGCCACGATGGTGACGGCGTCCCGCACGGAAGTGACGGCCGCCTCCGCCTGAGCACGCGTGCGCGCATGGACGACCGCCAGCGCTTCCCCGCGCGCC
>NZ_JBHSUM010000257.1:0-3142 GCF_042660605.1 Nitratireductor sp. GCM10026969 | reverse complement strand
CGCGAGCGCGCCTCCTCGTGCGCCAGCTCGAGCGGCAATTGCCGGGGTGTCGGCGGCCGCGCGCTCATTCCGCCTCGCCCTTCGTCCTTGCCGCCTCATCCCGCCCGCTGTAGAGCGGCGAGGCCAGATAGCGGGCGATCGCGAAGCGCACCAGCACGCCGATGGCCGCCGCGGTGGGAACGGCGATCAAAAGACCGACGAAACCGAAGAGATAGCCGAACGCAAAGAGCGCGAACATCAGCCAGACCGGGTGCAGCCCCACGCTGCGGCCCATGAGCTTGGGCTGGAGAATATTGCCCTCGAGGAACTGGCCGCTGAAGAAGACGGCGGCGACGGCCGCCACCCAGTACCACTCCGGCCAGAACTGCACGAAAGCCACGCCCAGCGACAACGCCAGGCCGAGGAGTGATCCGACATAGGGGATGAAGCTGATTAGTCCCGCAAAAAACCCGATGAGCAGGCCGAAGTTCAGCCCGAGCAACGTCAGTCCGGCCGCATAGTAGACCCCGAGGATGAGGCACAACGTCCCCTGCCCGCGCACGAAGCCGGCCGTAGCGACATTGATGTCGCGGGCGATCTGGCGCACGGTCTCCACATGGTCGCGCGGGATCCAGCTGTCCACTTTGTCGATCATGCGGTCCCAGTCGAGCAGCATGTAAAACGCCACGACCGGCGTCACCACGAAAAGGCTGACGAGATTGATCAGCGCCAGGCCGGAACTCCAGATGGAGCCGAAGAGTGTCGCTACGAAGCCGGTGCCCTCGGTCAAAAGCGTGCTCAGGCCCTCCTGGAGCGCCTGCGGATTGACCCCGACGGTCTCCTCGAACCAGCCCGGATCCCAGCTCGTGATCAGCTGCTGCAGGCGCGAAAGATAATCGGGAAACCGCACGGCGAATTCGGCGAGCTGGTTGCCAAGAATGGGAATGATCAGCATCAGGGCCAGCACGAGCAGGACCAGGAAGCCGACCAGGATCAGGATCGTCGCCGTCAGGCGCGACGTCCCCAGTCGCTGCAGCCGGTCGGCCACCGGATCGAGGAAATAGGCAAGCACCATACCCGCCAGAAAGGGCAGCAGGATCGAGCTGAAAATGTAGAGAAACAGGATGAGCGCCGCCGCTGTCAGGAGCCAGAAGGCGACGTGCCGCGCCAGAACGTCGCGCTGCGGCGCCCTATCAATCCTGTCCTTTCGGGGTGCCGGTGTCGACATAGCCGCCCATGTGCTTAATCCAGGAGACGAGATAGGCCGCGCCGGAAGCAACGGTCAAGAGCCCGGAAAGATAGACGAGTCCGAGATAGAGGTTCCCCCAGGAGATGGACAGCGACAGCCCGGCGAGCACAAGGGTCGCGAGCAGGATCTGGACCAGCGTGTTGGCCTTGGACACGAGGAGCGGTTTCATGGCCACGGGGTTGCCCATGACGGTAGCCAGCACCACCCCGCCGACGATCAGCGCATCGCGCGAGACCGCCGCCACCACGAGCCAGAGCGGCAGATGGCCCATATAGCCCAACACCACGAAGACGCTGACCAGGAGCAGCTTGTCGGCGATCGGGTCGAGATAGGCACCCAGTTCGCTGCGCTGATCGAAGGTGCGGGCGATGAACCCGTCGACGCCGTCGGAAATGCCGGCGGCAACGAAGCCGGCAAAAGCCCACCCCAACTCTTCCGTGATCAGCGCGAAAACCACGCCCGGTACGAGCAGGAAGCGGAAAAGCGTGATAAGATTCGGAATGGTCACTCTTTCGTCTCCACGGTCGGCTCAAAAGGCGTGCCTCCGCTGTGCCGCCATAGATGGCCAGCTCTTCGGCCCGCTTCAAGGGAAAACCGATGGTCCAGCGGCGCCGGCCGCGGGCGCGAACTTGCCTGTGCGCCGGTGGCGGGGGTGCCTTGCCCTGCCCTGCCCTTCATGCCAATAGCCGGGAAATGCACCAAAGGGGCTCTCCATGGGCATCAAGAAAAACGGCCTCAGCTACGCCGACGCAGGTGTCGATATCGATGCGGGCAACACGCTTGTCGAGAAGATAAAGCCGCTGGTCCGCTCCACGCGCCGGCCGGGCGCCGATGGCGAGATCGGCGGGTTCGGCGGTCTCTTCGACCTCAAGGCGGCGGGCTTTTCCGACCCGATACTGGTTGCCGCCAATGACGGTGTGGGAACCAAGCTCAAGGTCGCGATCGAAGCCGGCAAACACGACACGGTCGGCATCGACCTCGTGGCCATGTGTGTGAACGATCTCGTCGTGCAGGGGGCCGAGCCGCTCTTCTTCCTCGACTATTTCGCCACCGGCAGGCTCGATCCGGACCAGGGTGCCGCGATCGTCGCCGGCATCGCCGAAGGCTGCCGCCAGGCCGGCTGCGCGCTGATCGGGGGCGAGACGGCGGAGATGCCGGGCATGTACCAGGGCGGTGACTATGATCTTGCCGGTTTCGCCGTGGGCGCGGCCGAACGCGGACAGCTCCTTCCGGCCGACGACATTGTCGAGGGGGATGTAATCCTCGGCCTCGCCTCCTCCGGCGTGCACTCGAACGGGTTCTCCCTGGTGCGCAAGATCGTCGCGGCGAGCGGGCTGGACTGGAACGCGCCCGCGCCCTTCCTGCCCGAGCGTTCACTGGCCGAGGCGCTTCTGGAGCCGACGCGCATCTATGTGAAGCCGCTCCTTGAGGCGATCGGCGGCACGCACGGCATCAAGGCGCTGGCGCACATCACGGGCGGCGGGTTCCCGGAAAACATACCGCGTGTTCTGCCGAAGGGATATGCAGCGGAGATCGACCTCGACCAGGTGGAGGTACCGCCGGTCTTCTCATGGCTTTCGCGCCAGGGCGGCGTGGAGGCTCACGAAATGCTGCGCACCTTCAACTGCGGCATCGGCATGGTAGCGGTGGTCGCCTCCGGACAGGCCGCGCAGGTGGCCGCCGTCTTGCAGAAGGCCGGCGAGCACGTGGAGACCCTGGGCAGCATCGTGCCGCACCGCGAAACGGGCGTCATCTACCGGGGAGCGCTGGGACTATGAGGCAGAAGAAGAGGACGGCAATTCTGATTTCCGGCCGCGGCTCGAACATGAGCGCGCTCATCCGCGCCGCTGCCGAGGCCGACTATCCCGCCGAGATCGCAGCCGTCGTCAGCGACCGTGCCGACGCACCGGGCCT
>NZ_JBHSUM010000256.1:0-3200 GCF_042660605.1 Nitratireductor sp. GCM10026969 | reverse complement strand
CGGCGCGCCTTGCCGCCGCCGCCAACGCCCGGCCGGAGATCGCCGCGATCAGGAGCGGGCGGTTACTTGGCGATCTCGCGGGCAAGGGTAAATGCATCCTGAAAATCGAGTGTGACGGTTTTTTTCGCTTCGATCATCCTTTTGAAGAGACCGAACTCGGCCTTGTACTTGACGTTGCCCGTGGCGAGCGGCCCGATGCCGACGGCGCCGGTGCCTTCGAGCGGCGCCGCGTCCGCATCCACCGCCACGCCCTCGATGCCCGCCGGTGGCACGGCGTTCACATCGGCTGCGATGACAAGCTTCGCCGCGTGGCGCAGGTGCTCCTTCGAGATGACCTGAACGCCGGCCTTGCCGGCCGAAAGGATGATCTCGCTGTCGGCGACGATGCCCGACTTGGAGTGATCCGTGGAGCCGTCGACGGCGCGCACGTCGAGATCGAAACGGCTCTTGATCTCCGCCCCGATCTTCTGCACCCGCTCCGCGCCGTCGTGCCCGACGAGCGTGACCGACGCCTTTTCCCTTGCCGCGATCACAGCGGTGCAAAAGCCGACCACGCCCGTGGCGCCGAAGATCGCTACGCGGGCACCTTCAAGCGTGCGCCCGAACTTCTCCTGCAGCACTTTTTCCACCTTGGCCACCATGGCGGCGGCGGTCGTGAAGGAGCCTGCCGGATCGGCGAAGACGCTCACTGAGAAGGGCGGCACCATCGCCTTCCCGGCCGCCTCCAGCATGTCGAGCGCGAGGATGACGTTCTTGCCGGCGATGAAGATGCCGGTGTCGGCGCCCGCATCGGGCGGGCGCGAGAAGATCGCGTCCTGCACGAGGCCGGTGACGTCGGTGACGTCCACGTTCACATAGGGAACGACGGCGTCGAAACCGGCGTCGAGCGCCATGTTGACGTCGAACGGGCTCATCTGGCTGAGGGGCGTTATCATGTGGAGTATGTTCTTGCGGGCCATATGCTTCCTATCCGGCTGGTGTCGTGGTGCCCTCGATTGAAAAGTTCAGCTCCCGAGCAGGCCAAGCGTGCGCCTGGTGACCCCGGCGCCGCTGTTCCTCCCCCGGACGATGCGCATCTCAATGTCCTTCTCGGCGACCTCGTGCGCGGCGTGCACATAATCGCGTGCCGCCTCCTCGTTCGGCGCGAAGGCGAAACCGGTCGGTCCCCAGGAGCTTTGCCCGATTCCGACCGCACCCGCCTCGGCCAGCCGCCTGGCGACGCGCTCCACCTGCTTGCTGGCGAAGATGCCGCCCTGGGCAGGCGCAAAGTAGCTTCCGACCTGGATTTGGATCTCCTCGATGGCGGCGCCGAAGGCTTCAAGATCCTCCTCCACCGCCGCAGGCAAGGCCTGCATGAGGACCCGGCGGCAGATTTCCGCCGCGCTTTGCGCGGGGAAGGGGGGCAGCGCGCGAAACGCCGCGATCTCCTCCTGGCCATGAATCCCGGTGTGCCCGTGATCGAGGATGAGGATCACACGCCAGTCACGCGGGAATGGGATACGGGAGACCACAGGGGGTTCGCGGTCCTCCGCGCTGCGTCCGGCGTCGACGATCAGCCCGCCCTCGTCGAAGGCGGCGATGCCGATGCCCGACCGCTCGCCCCGCCCGAGAAAGCGTGCGTCCTCACCGGCGTTGACCGGCAGGCCGTGCAGCGTGCGAAGTGCGGCCGCGACGGCGACGGCCATCTGGGTTCCGGATCCGAGCCCCCGGTGCGGCGGGATCGCTTCCTCCACCACCAGGCGGTGGCGGGCACGGATGTTCAGATGCCGGCACAGGGTTTCCAGGTGCCGGGCCGCGCGTTCGCGGTCCGGACCTTCGACACGCGTGCTGGAAGCCGGCGCCAGGCTGACGACCGTTTCCGGCTCGCTCAGCGGGAGCCCTATACTGCCGAAGCGTCGCCCGGTACCGCCGTTAAGGTCGAGAAAGCCGAGATGAAGACGGGCAGGCACGGAAGCGGTGACAAAAGTCGACATTTGCCCCCATTGGGTGCATCATCAATGCATCGCTCATGTTCGGGTGCCCGCGCCTATGATAGCGGCTTTCCGCGTCAGGGCAAGCCGGAAGCTGTCGCACACGGACTTCCGGGGCGGAACGCCCGAACGCCACAAGCGCAAAACGGAGGATTACATGGCTGACCGGCAGAAGGATCGCGTCTATTCCGAAGAGGAGATCGTCGAGCGGCTTCGCGCGGAACTGCCCAAATGGTATTATGAAAAAGGCTGGATCCGTCGCAAATACAAGACGCACAGCTGGAAATCGACGCTGATGGTCATCAACAGCGTCGGCCACCTGGCGGAGGCCGCCTTTCACCACCCCGACATCACCGCCTCCTACGCCTGGGTCGAGGTGCGCCTGATGAACCATGCGGCAAAGGGCGTCACCGACAAGGATTTCGAGCTGGCGAAGAAGATCGAGGAGGTGGTGCAGTGGCAGCCGGGGCTGGAAGGCGGCGCGCTGGAAGGGACGCCCGAGGACCAGCGCTTCGCCTATATCAAGTATGATTGAGCGGCCCATCACCCGCGCCGTCGCGTCATCCCGGAAGCCGTAGCGGAGCGGAGGCTGTCCGGGACCCATTCCGTGACTCGTCCACGTTCCGGATTGGATCCCGGCGCGCGGTCGCTTGCGTTCCCTTGGCCGGGATGACGAGGGGTCGTTTTGCCATCGACAACGGGGCTTCACCTGCAGCGAAGTTTCGTCTAAAGTTTTTTCGGGCACCAGAAAGATAGCGTTTGATGACGGTTGCATGGATCGGCGACCGGGACGCGCTGGTGCAGGATGCGGTCGGCCATGCCGCACGGCTCCTGGCGGAGAGCTGGTGCCCGGTTATCAGTATTGATGCGGATGTCGACGGAACTCGTGCGGCCATCGTGCTGGCGGGGCGGGTCGGTGCGGCTTACGACCACTTCGACGGCGAAAGCCTCGCGCGGGAGACGGCGCTCGTCAGCGACAGCGGCGGGATCTTCGTCAGCGCAGGCGAGGTACGGCGCCGAGCGGACCTCGTCGTGGTCGTAGGCGCGCTGCCCGAACCCCATCACGACTACCTTCGCACGCTTGCCGAAACGGCACCGGACCTTGCCGAGCGCCGAACACGCGACTTCTTTCTTGTGCCGGAACGCGGCAACGATCCCCCGCCGGCGGCGCTCGACGGACAGGCCACGCGGCTTGCCTGCGACGGCGCCGACCTTCCCGCGACGCTTGCC
>NZ_JBHSUM010000255.1:0-3215 GCF_042660605.1 Nitratireductor sp. GCM10026969 | reverse complement strand
CCAGCAGGCGTCGCAGGAAGCCTCCGGCGCCTCGTCGGCGAGCGGCGAGAAGGGGATGAGCTCCGCCCCCGCCTCGCGCCAGTGCCGGGCCGAATGGGGGTAGACGAAGGAGAAGGCTGCATCCTGCGCGATGGCGATGCGCTGGCCGGGCGGCGGCAGGAAGTGCCCCTCCTCCTCTCCGGCGGCGGAGAGGGAGGCTGCGGCGCGCAGGATCGCGTCGAGGTCGAGCGATTTTTCCATGACGTCCGCCAGGCGCTCGATGAAAGCTTCGAGCGCGGCGTGCTCGCTCGCCTGAACGAGCCCCAGATGCCGTTCGGGAAGCGCCATGTCGGGATTGCGGTAGATCGCGCCGAGGACGGCAAGTCCCGCCGCTTCGATGGCCTCGCGCGCCTGCCGTTCGTGCCGTTCGCTGGCGACCTGGTTGAGCACCACGCCGGCGATCTTCACGTCCGGGTCGAAGGTGGCGAAGCCATGGGCGACGGCCGCCGCCGTCTGCGACTGGCCGGAAATGTCGAGCACGAGCAGCGCCGGCAGCCGATGGCGCCGGGCGAGATCGGCGGCCGCACCCGAGCGCCCGTCCTCGGTGCGCACCCCGTCGAAAAGCCCCATGGCGCTTTCCACAATGAGCGCGTCGGCGCCGTCGGCCTGTCTGGAAAGCAAGGTGTCCAGCAATCCGGGCGCCATCGCCCAACTGTCGAGATTGACGCCCGGTCGCCCGGTCGCGGCGGCGTGGAAGCCGGGGTCGATGTAGTCCGGACCCGACTTGGCGCCGGCGACGATAAGGCCCCGGCGTCGCAACGCCCGCATCAGGCCGATGGCGACGCTGGTCTTGCCGGAGCCGGAACGCGGCGCGCCGACGATGAGGCCACGGGTGGTCATAAGGCCAATGCTCCTTCCTCTTGCAATCGGTGCAGTGTTTCGCGCATGCCGACGATCTCGCCCACGACGATCAGCGCCGGTGCGCCGAAGCCCCTGGCGCGCGCCTCTTCTGCGATCTCGCCCAGCGTGCCGATAAGCACCCGTTCCTCGGCCGTGGTCGCGGCCATGAGGACGGCGGCCGGCGTGGTTTTCGCAAGCCCGCCCGCCGCCAGGGCGGCGGCGATCCGATCCAGGTTGCGCATGCCCATGTAGATGACCAGCGGCTGGCCGGTCTTCGCCAGCGCGGCCCAGTCGAGATCGTCCCCCGTGCCCGCTCCATGGCCGGTGGCAAGGATGACGGCCTTGTTGACGCCGCGCAGCGTGGCCGGAATGCCGGCCGCGGCGAGCGCTCCGAAGGCGGAGGTGATGCCCGGCAGGAAGCGGAAGGGAATGCCGGCTTCCGCGAGCGCCAGCGCCTCCTCTCCGCCGCGGCCGAAAGTGTTCGGATCTCCGCCCTTCAGCCGCAAGACGCGGCGGCCGGCCCGCGCTCGTTCCACCATCAGGCAGTTGATCTCGTCCTGCGGGGTGGAGGGCTTGCCCCCGCGCTTGCCGACGAAAAGACGCTCCGCGCCCGCCGCCGCCTTCAAGACATCCGGCTCGACGAGTGCATCGTAGATGACGGTATCGGCCCGGCCGAGCGCGGCCACCACGTCGAGCGTCAGACAGCCGAGCCCGCCCGGCCCCGCGCCGGCAAGCCAGACATGGCCCGGCTCGAAGGCCGCCGGCGCGTAAGCCAGCCGCGCTATGGTCTCGCCGAGGCTCATGGACCCTCCCGCCCCCTGAAGCGCCGCTGATAGGCGGCATCGTAAAGCGCGCTCTCGCGAAAACCTTCCGCGCCGAGGCCATGCCCGACGAAGATGATGGCGGTCCGTTCGATCGGGCTGCGTGCGACCTCGCCCTCGATCGTCGCCAGCGTGCCGCGCACGATGCGCTCGTCCGGCCATGTGGCACGCGCGACGATCACCACCGGGCAGTCACGCCCGTAAAGAGGCGTGAGCTCCGCCACGATCTCCCCGAGCCTGTGGATGGCGAGGTGGATGGCGAGTGTGGCGCCCGTGCGGCCGAACGCTTCCAGCGTCTCGCCTTCCGGCATCTTCGAGGCACGGCCGGAAACGCGCGTCAGAACGAGGCTCTGGGCGACTTCCGGGATGGTGAGCTCCCGCCCCAGCGCCGCTGCCGCGGCGGAGAAGGCCGGCACGCCGGGCGTGAGCGTATAGTCGATGCCGAGCCGCTCCAGCCGGCGGATCTGCTCGGCCACCGCGCTCCAGACCGAAAGGTCTCCCGAATGCAGCCGCGCCACGTCGTGTCCCGCCTCGTGGGCAGCCAGATATTCAGCCTCGATCTCGTCGAGCGACATGGGCGCTGTATCGACCAGCCGGGCATCGGCCGGACAATGGGCGAGCAGCTCGCCGGGCACTATGGAGCCGGCATAGAGGCAGACCGGGCAGCGGGCGAGCAGGTCACGTCCCCTGACGGTGATGAGATCCGCCGCCCCCGGGCCGGCGCCGATGAAATGTACGGTCATGTGTCATCCCTGTCTTGCGCGATGGCGCATGTGACGTTGCCTGTTGCGATACGCGGGCCCAGAAGGCGCCCATCTTCGCCCACTGCAGCGAGCGCGGCTGCCTCGGCGAGCGAAGGAACGCCGGTCGCGGCCAGGGAAGCGGCCGAGCGGGTAAGGCACCGGGCGGCGGCGCGCTGCAGATCGCATTCTGAAACTGTTATCAGAGGTAATCCCAAAAATTCCGCCGCTGCGGCAATGCCAGGCTCGTCTCCTTTTAAGGCAGCACTGGCGAGGGCGTCGATTTGCGGGTGTGGCGCCTCTGCCCCGCCGTCGGATTGAGACGTATCTTCCGAAAGGATCGGCAAACCCCCTCTCTTGCGATTTCTAACACTTAGCCTCCGCTTCGCTCCGGCTAAGCTGTTGAAATCGCTTTCTCCCCCGCCAAGGGGGAGATAGGCGCCCGCATCAGTGGGACCATCAATCCCCACCGCCGCCAAGTTGTGGCGCAGCAGCGGCGCCTCTTTCTCCCCCTTGGCGGGGGAGAAAGTAAATTCCTGGGCTTGGGCAGCGCACAAGTCCTTGGAATTTACAAGAGAGGGGGTCGGCCGATGCTGTTGCAACGACGCAGCCAGCGCCGCCTCCACCGCCGCGAGCACGTCGCCCACGGCCACGCCTTTGCGGCAGCCGATCCCCGCGACCCTCATGGTTTCCTCCAGGCCCATTGGGTGACCGGCATGGCCGGACGCCAGCCGCTCATCCCGCCGAGGGGTGCCGCGCGGGAGAGCGCGATCCG
>NZ_JBHSUM010000254.1:0-3298 GCF_042660605.1 Nitratireductor sp. GCM10026969 | reverse complement strand
TCGAGCGCCGTTCGGTGGAGGCGGTGCTGGAGGCAGCCTTCGTCGAGGACGGCCTGGAGGGCGCGGTTTCGGTGGCGCATCCCCTGGTCGCCAGGTCGCTCGACAAGCGGCAGGGCGTGGCGCGCCTTTCGCTGACGTTGGACAGGCCGGTGATCGGGCTCGGGGCCTCGGCGCCGCTGCATTATGCCGGGCTGGGGAAGCACCTTGGAACGGAATGCCTCCTGCCTCGCCATCTGGACGTCGCCAGCGCCATCGGCGCGGTCGCCGGCCAGGTGCGGGTTACGGTCGAGGCCGAGGTCGTGCAGCCGCAGGAAGGGCTTTTCCGCGTCTCCGTGGGATCGGAGACGGGCACCTTCCCGACGGAAGAGGACGCCCTCGCCTTCGCCGAAGAAAAGGCGCGCGCGCAGGCTACCGCCCGCGCGGCGGCGAGCGGCGCCGAAACACCGGTGTTGCATTCGCAACGCCGGGTGCAGGCGGTCGAGGCGGAGGGCCGGCGCCTTTTTCTCGGGGCCACGATCGAAGCCGTGGCGACGGGGCGCCCGCGCACCGCCTGCGGCGATTGACCGCACGTCGCCGGCGTGATCAAACCGCGCCCAAGTGAATCGAGTGGAGATGTACTGATGAGTGATCGCGTCGAGATTCACGGGCTGAAGATTGCCCGAGAGCTCTACGATTTTGCCATGAAGGAGGCCTTGCCCGGCACGGGCGTCGAAGCGGACGGCTTCTGGAAAAGCCTCGCCGCGATCGTTGACGCGCTCACGCCGGAAAACCGCGCGCTGCTTGAAAGGCGTGGTCAACTGCAGGCGACGCTCGATGCCTGGTACCGTGAAAACGGCCTGCCCGCCGACGCGGCGTCCCATGAAGCCTTCCTGCGCGAGATCGGCTACCTGCTGCCGGAAGGCCCAGGTTTCAGCATCACGACGGAGAATGTCGATCCGGAGATCGCCGAGGTCGCCGGCCCCCAGCTCGTCGTGCCGTTGATGAACGCGCGCTATGCGCTGAATGCGGCGAACGCCCGCTGGGGCTCGCTCTACGATGCGCTCTACGGCACGGACGTCATTGCCGAAAGCGACGGGGCGGAACGGGGCAGGGGGTACAACCCGAAGCGCGGCGAGAAGGTGGTCGCCTGGGCACGCGCTTTCCTCGACGAATGCGCACCGCTTAAAGGCGCACGCTGGGCGGATGCGACCGGCCTTGCCGTCGAGGACGGAAAGCTGGTCGTGAAGACCGCGACGGGGCGCGCCGGCTTGCAAGAGCCGGCCCGGTTCGCCGGCTACGAAGGCGAGCGTGAGGCGCCGTCCGGGATCGTTCTTCGGCGCAACGGTCTGCACGCGCGCGTTGTCGTCGACCGCGGCCACCCCATCGGCCGGACCGACAGTGCCGGCATCGCCGACGTGGCCCTGGAATCGGCGCTGACGACCATCATGGATTGCGAGGATTCCATCGCCGCCGTCGATGCGGAAGACAAGGTGCTGGCCTACCGCAACTGGCTGGGCCTGATGAAGGGCGATCTGGCAGCCGAGGTGCGCAAGGGAGACGAGACCTTCACCCGCCGGCTCAACCCGGATCTGTCCTACCGCGCGCCGGACGGCGGCGAACGCATGCTCAAGGGCCGTGCGCTCATGCTGGTGCGCAATGTCGGCCACCTGATGACCAGCCCGGCGATCCTCGACCGCGACGGCAACGAGGCGCCGGAAGGCATCATGGATGCCATGTTCACCGCCATGATCGCGCTGCACGACGTCGGCTCCGGGGGCCGCCACCTGAACAGCCGCACCGGGTCGGTCTACATCGTCAAGCCGAAGATGCACGGCCCCGAGGAGGTCGCGTTCACGGTTGACCTCTTCGGCCGCGTCGAGGATGCGCTCGGGCTATCGCGCAATACGCTGAAGATGGGCCTCATGGACGAGGAGCGGCGCACCACCGTCAACCTCGAGGAATGCATCCGCGCCGCCTCCGAACGCGTGGTCTTCATCAACACGGGCTTCCTCGACCGCACGGGCGACGAGATCCACACCTCGATGGAGGCCGGGCCGATGATCCGCAAGAACGACATGAAGTCCTCCGCCTGGATCGCCGCCTATGAGGACTGGAACGTCGATGTCGGGCTGAAATGCGGGCTTTCCGGTCGGGCGCAGATCGGCAAGGGCATGTGGGCGATGCCCGACAGGATGGCGGCCATGCTGGAGCAGAAGATCGGCCAGCCGCAAGCCGGCGCCAACACCGCCTGGGTGCCCTCGCCGACGGCGGCCACCCTGCACGCCACGCACTATCACAAGGTGGACGTGAAGGCCGTTCAGGAGAAGCTGAAGGACCGCCCGCGTGCCAGCCTTTCCGACCTCCTGTCCGTGCCGGTCGCCACACGGCCGAACTGGGCGGCGGACGAGATCAAGCAGGAGCTCGACAACAACGCGCAGGGAATCCTCGGCTATGTGGTGCGCTGGATCGACCAGGGGATCGGCTGTTCCAAGGTGCCGGACATCAATGATGTCGGCCTGATGGAGGACCGCGCCACCCTGCGTATCTCCTCCCAGCACATCGCCAACTGGCTGCACCACGGCGTGGTGACCCCTGAGCAGGTGATGGACACGATGAAGCACATGGCCGAAGTCGTCGACCGGCAGAACGCCGGCCATCCCAACTACACGCCCATGGCGCCGGATTTCGAGGCCTCCATCGCCTTCCAGGCGGCTTGCGACCTTGTTTTCAAGGGCCGCGAGCAGCCGAACGGCTACACCGAGCCGGTGCTGCATGCACGCCGGCTGGAGAAGAAGGAGCGGGACCGGGCCAGGTAGAGTTATGCTTGTCCGGAGATAGCGCTTCTGCTTTAACACGGCTGTCCCATGAAAATCCTGGCCATCGATACCGCCGCCTCGCTCTGCGCGGCCTGTGTTTACGATAGCGATGCCCGAGCGGAAGCCGGGCGCGCCGTCATCGACCTGGGCAAAGGCCACGCCGAGCACGTCATGCGCGTCATCGGGGAGGCGCTGCAGGCGGCGGACACCGCCTACGACGCGCTGGACGCGGTGGCGGTGTCGGTCGGCCCCGGCTCCTTCACCGGCGTGCGCGTGGGCGTGGCGGCGGCACGCGGGCTTGCATTGGCGCTGAAGATACCCGCCATCGGCGTGACCACGCTCGAGGCGCTCGCGGTCGAGGCGCAGGCCTCTTTTCCAGGCCGCTCCGTCCTGGTCGCGGTAGGCAACCGGCCCGACAGCCTTGCCGCCGCTCTTTACGACGCCACCGGCGCTTGCACCCAAACGCCTGCGCTCGCTTCCCTGGACCGGCTGGCGGAGACCGC
>NZ_JBHSUM010000253.1:0-3387 GCF_042660605.1 Nitratireductor sp. GCM10026969 | reverse complement strand
GGTGCGCGAGGCGACCACCACCGGGCGCGGCGCGTGCGGCAGCGGCTTGCCGTGGGGCTGGTCCAGGCACAGTCTGCACGCGCGGATGTCCCGCAAAAGCGTTTCGAGCCTGTTATTCATGAAAGTCGAAATGCCAAATTCTTCTCAGGCGGCGAAACCGTTCCGCGGTTGATCTTACTCCGACAGAAATCGGTCTCCATTTCCCGGAATTGCCTATGCGCTCGCGCTCGCTCGCGCCGCCACATCGTCCAGCCACCGCCTCAAATGGTCGAGACCTTCCGGCATTTCAATGCGCGCCGGTTTCATGAACTGCACGGCCACGAGAGCGGTGATGTCGGCGATCGTGTAATCGCCGCCGCAAACGAACGGCCGGTCCGCCAGTTCCCGATCCAGAAAACGCAGGAAATCCCGCGCCTTCGGCTTGTTGGCCTCGCCCCATTCGGGAACCTGCGGCACTTCCCAGCCCTTCATGGCCGGATGCAGATGGCGAAACGCGGCGGCGACGGGGATGAAGAGACCGAGTTCGACGCGCCTTTGCCACATCTCGACCTGCGCCTGGCCAAGAACACCGGACCCGAACAAGGCGGGCTCCGGGTGAAGCGCCTCGAAATAACGACAGATCGCGATCGACTCGGTCAGGACCGTACCGTCGTCCAGTTCGAGGATGGGAAGGCGCTGCAGCGGGTTGAGCCGCTCGATCTCGGGGCTGCGATGCTCTTCCGCTCCCATGTCCACCGGAACCAGTGGCACCTCCAGGCCCTTCTCCGCCAAAAAGATCCGCACCCGGCGCGGGTTGGGCGCCCGCCCCCCGTCATAGAGTTTCATTCGCCTCGCCTCCGTTTTCTCCCGGCAGCAAATGCCACAGAAAATCCAAAAACCGGGCGACGAGCCGCTGGACCGGGTCTTCACGCTCTTCCCGCGCGACACGCCACTGCGCCGGCTGCTCGAACGTGCCGGCCCACAGACCCCGGCGCGCGCGCCGGGCTGCCGCCTCCGCTTCAAAATGGTCACCGTAGGCGATCGCCCAGCCTGATTCCACCATTGTCAGTCCGAGATCCTGCTCACCCGCCTCGCAGCGGGCGAGCAGCCTGCCGTAGCGGTCGCGCTCCGCTCCCCGGCAGGTGACGTCTCGTCTTTCCGCCAGCCAAACCAGTTCCTGGCGAGCACGACGCCCGCAATCATAGGCGGCTTCATCACGCCTGCAGGACTGGCCAAGCTCCGGGGCATCGATGCCGTGCAGACGGATGCGCTCGCCTTCAATTACCAAGCTATCCCCGTCTGCAATCCTGACAGGACCGGAAAGGGCGCGCATCGCCTTGCGGTCGAACTGCGCGGCGACCAGCGCGACAACGGTCAGCAAGGCGGCGGCGATCACGCCGTCCACCAGGCGCCACCTCCGTCCCGGTCCCCTCCCGAGCCGCTTGTAGCGTGGCGTCCGGACACTCATCGGTTGAAGGGTCTCTTAATCATTCGCGGCTATTTTCGACGTGGAAACGGCGGGAGCCAGGCTGCCCATGGCGCTGGAGCGAACCTACACGGCGGACAAGTTCATTATCGACCGCAGAAAGCCGCATCGCAACAGCGAGGTGGCACAGGCGGTTCGCCGCACGCGCGAACGCCTGTCGCAGACCTCGGGCAATCCGAACTTCGACCGTGAAATGCTCAAGCTCCACAGCCGGACGATCATCAGCGCCATGCCGGCGATCCTGCTCGTTGTCATCCTCATCAGCGGCGGTGGTGCCATGCTCGGCCTTGCGCGCGAGACGGCGACCTGGGCGCTGCTGACGGCAGCCGGCTATGGCGGGCTCTACCTTTTTGCCCGGCATGTGGCGGCGAAACCGATGCGCAGGGCGAGCGACCATCCGCCTCGGCTTGCGTTCCTGGCGCTTCATTTCCTGAGCGGCGTCGGCTGGACCTACCTGGTTTTGGTCGACTGCACCGATTGCGCTATGAGCAACATGCCCGTGCTGGTTGCCACCATGCTCCTGGCGGCCCTTGCCGCGACCGCCATCCTGACCTCATCGCTTCGCGGCGCGCTGGTCGCTTCCTTCACCCTGCCCGTCATCCTTTATGCGGCGATCCACTTCAAGCCGCAGCTTGCGGTCGAACCGATCATGGCGGTTCTCCTCCTCCTGTCGCTGGCCTTCCTCGCCCATCTCGCCCGTCACCGCTACCATGCGGCAGTCATGCTTCTGTCCTTCCGCAGCGAGAAGGATGCGCTTGTCGCAGAGCTGGAGACGGCCAAGGCCCTCTCGGACGAGGCGCGCCGACGCGCCGAGGAGGCCAACCTCGCCAAGTCGCGCTTCCTCGCCTCCATGAGCCACGAGCTGCGCACGCCGCTCAACGCCATCCTCGGCTTTTCGGAGGTCATGGCCAAGGAGGTCCTGGGGCCGATCCGCAACGAGACCTACCGCGACTACGCCAGGGATGTGCACGAGTCGGGCCGCCATCTGCTCGACCTCATCAACGAGATCCTCGACCTCTCGCGCATCGAGTCGGGCCGTTACCAGATGAACGAGGAACCGCTGGCGCTTGCGGACCTCGTGCAGGAATGCTGTCGCATGATGGAACTCAAGGTGCGCACCAAGGACATCCATCTCTTCCAGCAGGCCGAACCCGTCCTGCCCCGCCTCCTGGCCGATCATCGCGCGGTGCGCCAGATCGTGCTCAACCTGCTTTCCAACGCCATCAAGTTCACCCCTTCGGGGGGCGAGATCCGCGTGCGCGTCGGCTGGACCGCCGGCGGCGGTCAGTACATCGCGGTCAAGGACAACGGTCCGGGCATCGCCGAAGACGAAATACCGATCGTGCTTGCCGCCTTCGGCCAGGGCTCCATCGCCATCAAGAGCGCCGAGCAGGGCACGGGGCTCGGCCTGCCCATCGTCCAGGGCCTGGCCAAGCTCCACGACGCCCGGTTCGACCTGCGCTCTAAGCTGCGCGAGGGTACGGAGGCGATCGTCGCCTTCCCGCCTGCCCGTGTCCTGGAAGAAGCCCCGGCTAACCCCCGGCAGGTGGCGCTCAGAAAAGCCGGCTAAGATTCAGTCGGAGCCCGTCCCACCGATGCTGGACAGCCTTCAGCCGGACGACCGCGCCTGCGCCATGCCCGACGATATCTCGCCCGCCGATCTGACGATCCCGGCGGCGAGCGCGGAAGTCACGCCGCTCTGCCCTCCGATCCCGAGATCGAGCAGCGGCGGGAGGCCCATGTCGAGTGCGATTGCGCGCTGCAGCGGGTTTTCCGCACCGGCCAGCCGGCAATGGGCGAGCGCCTCCCGATCGAGCGTATGGAGGACAGCCGCGGCGGCCGTCGCCGCGAGAACGTCGAGGAGGACGGCCACCTTCTGCGTGCGTGCCGCCAGAATGGCGCCGCAGAGCGCGGCGATCTCG
>NZ_JBHSUM010000252.1:0-3464 GCF_042660605.1 Nitratireductor sp. GCM10026969 | reverse complement strand
CTCACCGAACTGTGGCGAACAACCCCCGCACGATACCGCCTCGAAATCGAAACCAGAATCGAGACCGAAAAATGAAGCCTACAGCGCCGATGCTCTCCGTTTCATTCCCTTCCACGGCGGACGCCGGTCAACGGCTTGTCACACCACGAACCAGCGAGAATTCCATGCCCATACTATCCGCCGGCCAAGACCGTTCCGCAAAGCGCGTAGGTCGGAACGTTCTCGATCTTCAGCGGCACATGCCGTCGGCGCGCGTGGGCCGGTCGGTTCAGTGGACGCTGAGGTGCGCTGCGATCGCTGTCGCGGTCACCGCCGCGGCACCTGCCGCACATGCACAGGTGCAGCGCAGCTTCATCAATCTGGGATTCGAGCAACCGGTTCTGCCCGCCGTTTGCGGCCCCACCTCGGCCTCGGCGGTTATACCTGCGGAGGACGTCCCCGGATGGGAGACGACGCACGTGCCAATGCAGCCGTGGTGTAGGGCCGACGGCTCACAGGACTCCGGGCTCTACCCGTTGATCGATATCTGGAAGAGCGGTCGAGTAAATGGAATCCCCGCACGCAGCGGTGACCAGATGGCCGAACTGAACGCGTTTGCCGAGTCGCGTATATATCAGACAGTTTGCATGCTGCCTGAAGATCACGTTCACTATCGCTTTAGCCATCGCGCCCGGGAGTTCATGCCCGTGCGGCCCAATGGCGACACGATGGTTTTCGAGATCAAAGCCGATGATGGTGCCGACTTCGTCGACCTGGTCGAAGTGAGAACGGACCATACTGGTGCGAGCACCGGTCAAGTGTGCCACAGCGAACTCCCGACACACCAGTGTGAGCCTCCGCAGCAGGCGGGCGTCTGGTCAGACTATTCCGGTAACTTCATATGGCAGGCGGCGGCCGGGAACTACCAGTTCGGTTTCGAGGCGCTCGATACCAGCGGTGTCAGACATTTTGGCAATGTTCTGGATGAAATCCAGCTCGAAGGTCTTCTGCCAGTTGTCGAATTTGAGGCGCCGGCATTGTCCAGCATGGAAGGCGAGACCCACCCTGACTTGCTCCTTCGCGTCAGCGGCCTTGTCACGCAGCCGCTCCAGGTCAGGCTCAGAGTGACGGATATCGAAGCGACGAGGGGGGATGATTACACCGCTGCAGGAGAGGAGATCACGGTAGAGATTCCTCCTGATATAAACGGCTATGCGGGGGAGGCCTTTCCTATCCCCATCACCATCAACGATCGCGACTCTTTAAATGAAGCTGATGAAAGGTTTGCGATCGAGATCGTGCAGGATCCAGCATACAAGATCTCCAGTGTTCGTTCTTGCGGCGGCGATCCCCACGAGACGTTGACCTATACGATCCTGGAGGCGCATCTATCGGTTCTGAAGACGGCGGTTCTGAACGACACCAACCAAAACCGTATAGGCGATGCCGGTGAGACGATCGACTATGCATTTACGGTGGAGAACACGGGCGGGGTGACGCTGACGAATATCACCATCAGCGATCCGCTGCTGACAGTGCCGGGCACCATCGCAAGCCTGGCGCCGGGCGCACGTGACAGCACGACCTTTTCGGCGACCTACACGTTGACGCAGGCGGACATCGACGCTGGCGGGGTGACGAACCAGGCGACGGCCACAGGAACGGCGCCCGACGGAGATACAGTGAGCGACCTTTCGGATGACCCTACCGATACGACGGACAGTGACCCCGACGCGGACGGTGAGCCCGATGACCCGACGGTGTTCGTCACGCAGCGCAATCCCGAACTCGATGTTACGAAGGAAGCCGAGCTCAACGACGACGGCAGTGGCTATGCCGATGCCGGCGAGACGGTTGGCTACCGGTTCACGGTCGAGAACACGGGCAATGTGACGCTCACCAATGTGACGATCGAGGACCCGCTGGTCACCGTCACGGGCGGGCCGATCGCCAGCCTGGCGCCGGGGGCGAAGGACACGACGAGCTTCACGGCGACGAAGACGCTGACCCAGGCGGAGATCGATGCCGGCAGGATCGAGAACGTCGCCACGGGCAAGGGCACGGACCCCGACGGCGAGGAGGTCCCGGGGCAGTCGCACGCGGTGGGCGAACTGCCGGGGACCCCGACGGTCTACGAGGTGGACGAGGAGCCGGAGGCGCTGGCGCTGACGAAGACCGGCACGCTGGACCAGGGCGGTGATGGCCGCACCGATGTTGGCGACGTGGTCACCTACACCTTCACGCTGGAGAACACCGGCAACGTGACGGTGCAGAACGCCACCGTCAGCGATGTCAAGCTCGGCTTCTCCGGCGGACCGGCGGACCTTGCGCCCGGCGCGGTGGAGACGATGACGGCGACCTATGCGCTCACCCAGGCCGACATCGACGCCGGCGAGGTGGACAATGCGGCGACGGCTTCCGGGCGCTCGGCGCACGGGACCGACCTGGAGGCCGAGGCTTCCTGGTCGCAGGCGACCGACGGCGTGCCGGAGGCCGATTTCGTCAAGGAAGCCGCGCTGCAGAACGACGATGGCAACGGTGTGCCCGATGCCGGCGAGACGATCGCCTACACCTTCACCGTGACCAACACCGGCAATGTGACGCTCAGCGATCTGACGATCGAGGACGCGGCGGCCGAGGTGACGGGCGGGCCGCTGGCCAGCCTGGCGCCGGGGGCGACCGACAGCACGACCTTCACCGGCACCCGCACCCTCACCCAGGCCGACATCGACGCGGGCGGGGTGGAGAACCTGGCGACGCTGAGCGGCAAGGGCCCCGGCGGCACGGATCTCGTGCGCGAGTCACGAACGGAAGAGGGCACGCCCGGCGATCCGACGGTGACGCCGCTCGAAGGCCAGCCGGACGTGCGGCTGGAACTGGTGGGCGAACTGGTCGATGCCAACGACAACGGCTATCCCGACGCGGGCGAGGAGATCGCCTACCGCATCAAGGTGGTCAATGCAGGCAATGTGACGCTTTCGGACGTGGATGTGGAAGGGCTTCTGGCGCAGGCCCCCGACGGGCCGGCGAGCCTGCCGCAGCTCGACATCAAGGGCGGGCCGCTCGGCAGCCTGGCCGTCGGGGCGACGGATACCGGGACGTTCACCGCCCGGCACACGATCAGCCAGGAGGACATCGACAAGGGGCTGGTGCTGGCGCAGGCGCGCGTGCGCGGCATCGCACCGGACAACAGCCTGGTCGAGGATCTGTCGGACGACCCAGAGGAGGGGGCGGATGTCGACCTCAACGGCGACGGCGTCCCGGATGACGCGGCGGCGCTCGCGTTGGCGCAGAACGCGGTGCTCGAGGCGGCCAAGGCGGGCGAGTTGCGCGACGAGAACGACAGCGGCTTCGCCGATGCGGGCGAGACGATCCTCTATACGGTGACCGTCACGAACAGCGGCAATCTGACGATGCTGGACGTGACGCCCGAGGACGAGGGGCCGCGCTTCGACGGCGCGCCGGGTGCGGGCAGCCTGTCGGCC
>NZ_JBHSUM010000251.1:0-3479 GCF_042660605.1 Nitratireductor sp. GCM10026969 | reverse complement strand
CGTCCATCCGCGCGCGGCGAACCACTCCCGGAACGGCGCGGGCAGGCGGGCGGCGCTGTCGCCGGAAGGAGGATCCGTCTCGAGTTTCAAGGTAGATAGAACTAATGCAGAACAGACGCGCCGCCAAGACTCTTCCACCGCAGACGAAAAGGCCTATCTTGATCGCATGATCAAAGCGCGCGATCTGCTTCGCTCCCGGCCCGAGGGGCTCTACTGCCCGCCGGGCGATTTCTTCATCGATCCGGTGCGTCCGGTCGGCCGCGCGCTGATCACCCATGGCCATGCCGACCATGCCCGCGCGGGGCACGGCGCCGTATTGGCCACCCGCGAGACGCTCGACATCATGGGGCTGCGCTACGGTGCCGATTTCGCCGGCAGCACCCAGGAGGCCCCAATCGGCGAGTCGATCGCGCTCAACGGCGTGCGCGTGACCTTCCACCCGGCGGGCCACGTCCTGGGCTCGGCGCAGATCGCGGTGGAGGCGAACGGTCTGCGCATCGTCGCCTCCGGAGACTACAAACGCAGCCCCGATCCGACCTGCGCGCCCTTCGAACCGGTCACGTGCGATGTCTTCATTACCGAGGCGACCTTCGGCCTGCCGGTCTTCATCCACGCCGACGCGGCCACCGAGATCGGCCATCTGCTCGCCTCGGTGGAACGCTTTCCCGAGCGCACCCACATCGTCGGCGCCTATGCGCTCGGCAAGGCGCAGCGGGTGATCGCACATTTGCGCGAGGCGGGCCACGACGGCACGATCTTCATCCACGGGGCGCTTTCCAGGCTTTGCGCCTATTACGAAGGCGCCGGCGTGCCGCTCGGGCCGTTGCAGCCCGCCACCGTCGAGAAGGACGAGGCGCCGCCGCCTGCCGGCGCCATCGTCATCGGCCCGCCTTCCACGCTCGGGGACCGCTGGTCGCGGCGCTTTTCCGATCCTCTGGCCTGTTTCGCCTCGGGCTGGATGCGCATCCGCCAACGCGCGCGCCAGCGCGGGGTCGAACTGCCGCTCATCATCTCCGATCACGCGGATTGGCACGAGCTGACCGCCACCATCCGCGAGACGGGCGCCGGCGAGGTCTGGGTCACCCATGGCAGGGAAGAGGCGCTGGTGCGCTGGTGCGAGTTGAACGGGATCGCCGCAAAGCCCCTGCACCTGACCGGCTACGAGGACGAGGCGGAATAGTGGAGCGCTTCGCCGAACTCCTCGACAGGCTGGTGCTGACGCCGTCCCGCAACGGCAAGCTCAGGCTCCTCAGCGACTATTTCGCCTCCGTTCCGGATCCCGACCGCGGCTATGGACTTGCCGCGCTCACCGGCGGGCTCGACTTCCCCGCCGTCAAGCCGGCCATGCTGCGCACGCTGACGACCGAGCGCGTGGACCCGGTCCTCTTCGCCTATTCCTATGATTATGTCGGCGACCTCGCCGAAACGGTCTCACTCATCTGGCCGGCCGGCGCCGAAGAAGAGGAGGCGCCGCGCCTTCCGGACGTGGTGGACACGCTCTCGCGGGCGAGCCGCTCCGACGCGCCCGCCGTCATGGCGCGGCTGCTCGACCGGCTTTCGCCCTCTGGCCGTTTCGCGGCGATCAAGCTCGCCACCGGCGGCTTGCGCGTCGGTGTTTCCGCGCGGCTCACCAAACAGGCGCTGGCGGAATTCGGGAGCGTGGACGTGCAGGCGATCGAGGAGCTCTGGCACGGGCTGCGCCCGCCCTTCACCGATCTCTTCGCCTGGCTCGAAGGCAGGGGAGAGAAGCCGGAAAATGCGGCCAAGGCGCCCTTCCGGCCCGTCATGCTGGCCCATCCCGCGGCGGAAGCGGATTTCTCCATGCTCGATCCTACCGCCTATACCGCCGAGTGGAAATGGGACGGCATCCGCGTGCAGGCGGTTTCAGAAGGCGGCGTGCGGCGGCTTTATTCCCGCACCGGCGACGACATCTCCGGCGCCTTCCCGGATCTGGTCGAGGCGATGGATTTCGAGGCCGCGCTCGACGGGGAGTTGCTCGTCGGCGACCCGCGGGAGAAGACCGGCACTTTCTCCGACCTCCAGCAGCGGCTCAACCGCAAGGCGGTCTCGCGGGCAATGCTTCAGGATTATCCCGTCTTCATGCGCTGCTACGACGCGCTGATCATCGACAGCCGGGACACCCGCACGATGCCTTTCGAGGAACGGCGGGGACTCCTGGAAGCCTTCGTGGCGAACCTGCCCGCCGCCCGCTTCGACATTTCGCCTACCGTCCCGTTCCGTAGCTGGGAGGAACTCGACGACAAGCGCTGCAATCCACCGCATCCGGTTATCGAGGGCGTGATGCTGAAGCGCCGGGATTCGGCCTACCTGCCGGGCCGGCCCAAAGGGCCGTGGTTCAAGTGGAAACGCGATCCCTTCACGGTGGATGCGGTGCTCATCTACGCGCAGCGCGGCCACGGCAAGCGGTCGAGCTTCTATTCAGACTATACCTTCGGCGTCTGGTCGGGCCCGCAGGAGGATCCGGTCCTGGTACCCGTTGGCAAGGCCTATTTCGGCTTCACCGACGAGGAACTGAGACAGATCGATCGCTATGTGCGCGAGAACACAGTGGACCGGTTCGGCCCCGTGCGTGCCGTGCGCGCCGACCGCAGCCACGGCCTCGTCGTCGAACTCGCCTTCGAGGGCATCCAACGCTCGACCCGCCACAAGTCGGGCATCGCCATGCGTTTCCCCCGCATCTCAAGGCTCAGGTGGGACAAGCCCGTCCACGAGGCGGACCGGATCGAGACGCTGGAGGCGATGTTGGAGTGACAGGCGTGCGGTGAATAACTCGCGGAAGCCGGCAGGACCTCGAATATTCACCATTCGCTATCCCGCTACTCCGCCGTCGCCACCCGCACCGAGAACACATCCAGCGCCCGGCCCTCTCCCTCCATGTCGGGAACGACAGTGATCGTGCCGCCGCCGCTCGGCTGCCGGTCGGGCAGTTCCGTTTCCAACAGATAATCCGTCCGCGAAGGTCCGACGACGTAGCGGCGCCGTGCGCAATTGCCGAGCGTGCCGAAATCGCAGGCGATCGAGATCTGCGTCTCTTCGCCCTCCTGCGCCCTCGCCGAGAGAGAGAAGACAACACGCTCCCCGGCGAGCCGCTCCAGGATGCCCTGCCCGATGTCGAAGGAGATCCGCGCTTCCGGCCCGCCGCCGATGCGCATGAAGGCCTCGCCCTCTTCCTCGATCGCTTCGGCGCTGGTGCCGCCGCCGGCGCGGGCGGTGGTGGGATCGTTGGGCGAGAAGACGGTGATCCAGTCTCCACTGGCCTGGATATCGCGGCCGGGTTCGCCCCGGTCCTGGCCTGCGGTGTCGGGCGTCGCCTCGCTTGGCGGCCCGCCGGAAAACAGGAACCAGCCGCCGACCGCACTGACGGCGATCAGCGCAGCGGCCGCGAGAGCGATGGAAAAGAGGCGGCGCCTGCCGGTGCCCTGGAAGGCGTAGCCCCGATCCGCGCGCGCGTTCGCGCC
>NZ_JBHSUM010000250.1:0-3488 GCF_042660605.1 Nitratireductor sp. GCM10026969 | reverse complement strand
TCTGCCCTGCGGTCCGCACTCACAGACGCCGGCTGGATCATCAGCGAAGTACGTCGGTGCATCGGAAAGCCCAATGATCGGTGGCTGAGTGTTCGGGCGAGTCGGGCGTGAAGCACACAGACCTTGCGGGAATGGCCGGTTGTGGCGCGACCATGAACTCCAGGTGGTCACCGCAATGTCCGCTTCCGGGCAAAGGCAAAGATCGCGGCTATGGCCGACATGGGCGCCTTACCGACTTGGCATAAGACCCCCGCGCGCCTCCCCCCACCCCCAACCCTCGCACAAGCTTCGCCCCCTATCCTCCCCGCCCAATGGAGGCGTGAATGGCATTGAGCGAGAGCGTGGGCGCGGGTGAGGCGCGGGGGCACAGCCGCGACATCGGTTTTGCGGTGGGCGTCATCATTATCCTGGGTGTGCTGTTCCTGCCCATTCCGGCCTTCCTGATCGACGTGGGGCTGGCCTTTTCCATCGCCTTTTCGGTGCTGATCCTGATGGTGGCGCTGTGGATCCAGCGGCCGCTCGATTTTTCCTCCTTTCCCACCATCCTGCTGATCGCCACGATGATGCGCCTGTCGCTCAACATCGCGACCACGCGCATGATCCTGTCCGAGGGGCACGAGGGCACCAACGCCGCCGGCTATGTGATCGGCGGCTTTTCCAAGCTGGTCATGAGCGGCGATTTCGTGATCGGGCTGATCGTCTTCCTGATCCTGATCGTGGTGAACTTCGTCGTCATCACCAAGGGGTCGACCCGCATCGCCGAGGTGGGTGCGCGCTTCACGCTCGACGCCATTCCCGGCAAGCAGATGTCGATCGACGCGGACCTGTCCGCGGGCTTGATCGACGAGAAGGAGGCGCAGCGTCGGCGCAGCGAACTGGAGGAGGAGTCGTCCTTCTTCGGCTCCATGGACGGTGCTTCCAAGTTCGTGCGCGGCGACGCGATCGCCGGCCTGATCATCACCGCCATCAATATCGTCGGCGGCATCGCCATCGGCTATGCGCGCCACGGCATGGACCTCGCCGAGGCCTCCGACGTCTTCACCAAGCTTTCGGTGGGCGACGGTCTGGTCTCGCAGATCCCGGCGCTCATCGTCTCGCTGGCCGCCGGGCTTCTCGTTTCCAAGGGCGGGACGCGCGGCTCCGCCGACCAGGCCGTCTTCGGGCAGCTGAGCGCCTATCCGCGCGCCCTTTTCGTGGCGGCCATGCTGCTTGCCGTGCTGGCGCTGATGCCGGGCCTGCCGCTCCTGCCCTTCCTGGCGCTGGCCGGTACGATGGCGGGGCTCGGCTACATGCTGCCGCGGCGCGAAAGACAGCGCAAGGAGGCGGAAGCCGAGACCGCGCGCCAGGAGCAGCTCAACGCGGCCGAGGAAGAGCAGAACTCGGTCAAGGCTTCGCTCAAGACGGCCGAGATCGAGCTCCTGATCGGCAAACAGCTTTCCACGCGGCTGATCGCCTCGCACCGGGAACTCGCCTTCCGCATGAACAAGATGCGCAAGAAGTTCGCCACGCAATACGGCTTCGTGGTGCCCGAGGTGCGGCTGACGGACGATTTCTCCATTCCGCCCAAGAGCTACCGCATCAAGATCCACGGCACCGTCGTGGCCGAGCACGGGCTGCGCGTGGGCGAACTGCTCGCCCTTCTGGGCAGCAAGCCGGCACCGGACCTGCCCGGCGAGGAGGTGAAGGAGCCTGCTTTCGGCATGCGCGCCTTCTCGGTGCCGGAAATGTTCGAGGAGGAGCTGAAGAACGCGCAGCTTGCCTATGCCGACAACATGTCGGTCTTGCTGACGCATCTGTCCGAGGTGATCCGCAACAACCTGCCGCAGCTCCTGTCCTACAAGGACATGAAGGCGCTGATCGACCGGCTCGACCCGGAATACCGGAAGCTTTCCGACGAGATCTGCTCCTCCCACATCACCTATCCGGGCCTGCAGGCGGTGCTGAAGCTCCTGCTCGCCGAGCGCATCTCGATCCGCAACCTGCACCTGATCATCGAGGCCATCGCCGAGATCGCCCCGCACATCCGCCGCACCGAGCAGATCGTCGAGCACGTGCGCATCCGCATGGCCCAGCAGATCTGCGGGGATCTCAGCGAGGGCGGCGTCCTGAACGTGCTGAGGCTCGGCAACCGCTGGGATCTCGCCTTCCACCAGGCGCTGAAGCGCGACCCGAAGGGGGAGGTGCGCGAGTTCGACATCGACCCGCGCCAGCTCGAGGAATTCGGCCAGGAGGCGGGACAGGCGATCCGCACGCATCTCGACACCGGCAAGCGCTTCGTCCTGGTGACGGCACCGGAGGCGCGGCCCTATGTGCGCATGATCATCGAACGGCTCTTCCCCAACCTGCCGGTGCTGAGCCATGTCGAGATCGCCAAGGGCGTGGAGATCAAGGTGATGGGGGCGATTTCGTAGGCGCATATGCCGGCACGTTTGACGCTCCCTTTTACCCCGAGCTTGTGGATGGCGCCCGGCAGCGCGCGCCGCTCGACGTCATCCCGGCCAAGGGAGCTTTGCGGCCGCGAGCCGGCTTCCGGGATGACGGGAAGAGGCGCAGGTCAGCGCGCTTCGTTTCCGACCCGTCTCCGCGCGGTGCGATGAGCGATGCTCGAGACAGCCGTCCTCGCCGCCTTCCTCGCCTTCTGCCGCATCGGCGCCTGCGTCATGCTCATGCCGGGCCTCGGCAGCGCGCGGGTGCCCGTGCAGATCCGCCTGTTCGTCGCCGTCGCGGTCTCGCTGGCCCTGCTGGCGCATCTGTGGGACCAGATCGTGCCTTACGTCTCACGCCAGCCGCAGGTGCTTCTGGTGCTCATCGGTTCGGAGCTTCTGGTCGGCGCGCTGATCGGGCTGGTGGCGCGCTTCTACATGCTGGCGCTGCAGTATATCGGCGCGGGCATGGCCATGATGATGGGCTTCGGCATGGCCGGCGGCGGTATCGCCATCGAGGAAAACGAGCCGCAGCCGGAGATCGCAGCCCTCATTTCCTTTTCGGCGCTGATGCTGCTCTTCGTGCTCGATTTCCACCATGCCATCATCCAGGCATTGATCGGCTCCTACCGGCTGGCGCCGGTCGACCTCCTGTTCGATCCGCAATCGGCACTCACCGATCTCGCCGACACGCTCTCGCAGGCCTTTTTTGTGATGATCCGGCTGGGCAGCCCTTTCGTGGCCTATGCCATCGTGGTCAACCTAGCCATCGGTTTCATCAACAAGCTTACGCCGCAGATCCCGATCTATTTCATCTCCCTTCCCTTCGTCATCGTCGGCGGCCTCCTGCTCATGTATCTGGGGATCGGCACGTTCCTCAGCCTCTTTGCGGACGGCTTTCTGCCGACGACCATCGGCAGGTGAACATGGCAACGGCGAAACTGAAGAAACTGGCGCGGCTCCTCGACCTCCAAAGGCGGCTGAAGGAAGTGCACGAGAACCGCAGCGCCGCGCATGCGCGCGAGGCCGCCGCCGCCGGAGCCGAGGCCGAAGCCATCGCCGGCC